>CATMVR010000011.1 GCA_950075905.1 uncultured Persicitalea sp.
GCGTCTGCTTCTGGTACGTTCGCAACTAGAGCAACCCATCAACGAACAGGCTGGCTTCGTTGATCCCAAGCGGCAAAAGCAATTGGTCAAGAATTGCCAGGCTTCGCTGGAGGCAATCAACGCCGACCTCAGGAATGTAAATCGGCAGATTGAGCAGCTGATCAAAAACGATGAGCAGCTCAACGAGCTCTTTTCCCTCATAACCTCTATAACCGGTGTAGGCGTGGCAACAGCAACAGAGGTAATCCTGGCAACCGATGAGTTCAAGTCCATCTCTGATCCTAAAAAGTTAGCCTGCCATGCGGGGGTAGCACCCTTCGAGCATCGGTCAGGAACTAGTGTCCGCGGCAGGACCAGAGTGAGTCGGCACGCCCGAAAACGCCTAAAATCCCTACTCCACATGGCCGCCATGTCGGCAATCCGAGCCGAGGGAGATCTACGGGCATACTATCTTCGAAAAGTCGCCGAAGGCAAGAACAGAATGCTCGTCCTCAATGCAGTCCGAAATAAACTCGTCCACCGAATATGTGCTGTCGTGCGCCGACGGGAAAAATATGAAAAAAATTATACGCCATTGCTTGCATAAACCATAGAAATCGGCCAGGCATAGTCGAACTGCACCACATTGTCCAATTAGTGGGGAGTCACTTAAGTTTGGGACAAACTTCCCAAATAAACCATTCGATTAATTGGTATACAATTAGTTGAATTACTTTTAAATGAAAGTTTATTGCTCGAGTATTTGTGTATTTTAACCCTCGTTTTAGCAAACAGATTGAAATTTCCCAATTTTATGTAAAACAGCTGTTTATTTTGACGTGTAAAATATCAATATGTGTTTTTTCTTTATTAATGAGTTTCATAACCTACGATATACCGATTCGCTGGGAAGTTTGCCCCAAACTTAAGTGAACCCCCATCGTTGCGTATCTTTACAAAAATGGCCCGATACGAGCGGAGCTGGTCCGGGGTGGCAAGTATAGCCCCCCGAATCAACACAACCTCAGTCAATTTGGAGGTAACCCATAGTGTTTCATGAAAGTACTTTTAGTAGAAGACGAAGAGCGGATGGTATCCTTTATCCGCAAGGGAATATCGGCCGAGGGGTATGATATCCAGGTTGCTTTTGATGGGCGCATGGGTTTGTCCCTCTTCCGAAAGGATAGCTATGATATCATCATCCTGGACATTAATCTGCCGCAGATCAATGGATTTGAACTATGTCGGCTGATCCGCTCGGAAAACGAGACGGTACCGGTGCTGATGCTCACCGCCCTGGATAGCCTGGCCGATAAGGCCGATGGCTTCAACGCCGGCGCGGACGACTACCTGGCCAAGCCCTTCGAGTTTCAGGAACTGCTCCTGCGCATCCGGGCCCTGACGCGCCGCAACGGCCCCAAGCAGAAGCAGATGCTGCGGCTGGCCGACCTGGAACTGAACCTGGACGCCAAAACCGTGACCCGGGCCGGGCAGCGCATCGACCTCACCACCCGCGAGTACTCCCTGATGGAATACTTTATGCTGAACAAAGGGAAAATCATTTCGCGGGTAGACATCAGCGAGCGGGTCTGGAACCTCAACTTTGACAGCAACACCAATGTCATCGACGTCTATATCAGCTACCTTCGCAAGAAAATAGACAAGGACTTTTCGCCTAAGCTCCTGCATACCATCGTGGGCATGGGGTATGTGCTGCGCGAAGGGTAGCTTTCCTTATTTGGCCCAAGGTATCTTTCACATGTTAATTACCTGACATCCTGTTCCGTGACGTTCATGCTTATTCGCAACCGGCTTACGCTCATTTTTACGCTCCTGACCATGGCCATTCAGGTTACGCTGTCGGTGCTGGTGTGGTATTTCTATTCACTGTACCGGCAGGAGGAGTTTTATAGCCGCCTGGAAGGGAAAGCCCGCATGGCAGGCCGGGTGCTGATTTCGCGGCGGCACCTGCACGATGACTTTTTCAAGAACATGGTCCGCACCGACCTGCTCACCATCGTGGAAGAGCAGATCAGTATCTACGACAAGCAGCACACCCTGGTCTTTACCAACCGAACACTCCACGGGTCCGATGTATACAAAGAAAAAATCCCCCTGCTGGATTCCAGCTCGCTGTTTGAATTCAGGAGCGGGCACCTGGAATCCATCGTATTGCCTTTTCAGGATCGGGGGCAGCAGTTTTACATTTTTGCGTCCGGGTACGACCGGATCGGCTTCAACAAGCTGGGTACCCTGCAGCAAATCCTGCTGTTGGCCAACCTGCTTGGTTTTTCACTGACGGTACTCGCCGGGTGGTACTTTTCGGGCAAGGTACTGAAACCGATCTCTGACATTGTAGAGGAGGTGGAGCAAATCACGGCCGTGGACCTGCACAAGCGGGTCAACGAGCGAAACCGCCGGGACGAGATCGCCCAGCTGGCCATGACCTTCAACCAGATGCTATTCCGATTGGAAGAAGCATTCGTGTCGCAGCGAAGCTTTGTCTCCCATGCCTCCCACGAGCTGCGTACCCCCCTCACCAACACCCTGGGAACGCTGGAAACCTCCCTGCGCTACGACCAGAATCCGGACGACTGGCGGGAAAGCATGGAGATAGCCGTGGAGGAGCTGAAAAAGGTTATCTCCCTGACCAACGGCCTGCTGGGATTGGCCAAAGTTAGCGACGCCACGCTTTCCCTCACCGCCGTGCAGGTAGACGACTGCCTGCTGACGGCCATCGGGCAGGTGCAGGGCAAGTATCCGGGCCGGAGCCTGCCGATTCAATTCATGACCACGGATGAAGAATCTTTTACCGTAAAAGGCAATGCCACCCTTCTGACCACTGCTTTCCTCAACGTACTGGATAATGCCTGCAAATATTCCGATGAAGAGGTCGCCGTACTCCTCCGGTCGAAGGAAAACCACATTGCCGTGACCGTTACCGATCAGGGGCGCGGCATCGACGACATTGACGCTGCGCACATACGCAACCCGCTTTACCGGGGTGCCAATAGTGAGGGTGTGCCCGGCCACGGTATAGGGCTGGCCGTCACCCAAAAAATCGTGGAACTGCACCAGGGCACCCTACTTATCACTTCCCAGCCTGGCCAGGGTACTTCCGTCAACCTGAGCTTACCCCGGCAGAGCGTGATCGCCTGATACCTCGGGAGTGAGCGCAAGCCATCACCCGTATTGTATTACTCCAAGGATAAGTATCTATTTTCCATATTGATGTTATTTGAAATTAAGTATGGGTAAGAAATAAATCATTAATATTCTGAGAAATTAATTTTCAGCTCTGAGCCAATATTGGAAAGACACTGGGTGGTTGCATACGCCAGCGCATCGAATGAAAGATAGTCCTCCGGCTTCAGCCACCTGGCCTTCAGTTCCTTCCACACACGCTCACAGATATTCAAATGGGGTGAATAGGGAGGCAGATAGAAGAAGAAAAGCCCTCTCTGCTGCCAGCATGCCAGACGTTCCGCGCGGCGTCCGCTTTGACTTTCTGAGCCACATGAATACTCGCATTGTCGAGTACCACGACCGTCTTCCTGGTAAGGTCGAGCGAAAGCTTTTCCATGAATTCAAGCACGAACTGGGCATTGATGTTTCCGTAACTAGTCTGGAAAACAAACTCATTGGTACGCGAGACCAGCCCCAGGCAGTTGATCTGCTTGCCGCGGGCGGAGGCGATGCCCAGGGTTTCGTCCTTGAACTGCCAGGCGTAGGGCACGTAGCCCAACTCATTAACCCCGGTCTCGTCTCCATAGTAGAGGGTGATGTGCCCCTGCCTGCTCTGTTCTTCCAATAGCCCGAGCTGTTCTTTCTTGATAGCCAGCAGCTCGGCATCGGGACTGCCTTTGGGGCAGCGCCTCAATCGTTTATATCGGCACCCAACACTTTTAAAAAATTCTGTAGGGTTTTCAGGTGGAACTGCTTCCCTAGCTTCTCCTCAAGAATGGTCTTGGCCTTGGCCAGTTTCTGGCGCTCCTGGCCGACAATTTTTCGTATCAGTTCTTCCTCGGCAGCGGCATCAAAGGTGCGTTTACGGCCTTGGCCGACCTGGTTATGGAGCACATTGATCCCTTGGGTGGTGTATAAATCCTTATAACGGTGAATCCAGCCGTTGACCTGTTGCTGGCTGTTGATTTCCACCAGACGACAAATCTCCCTGGTCTTCAAGCCTTCCGCCTTTAGGAGAACCATTCGGCAACGTTGCCGGAAAGCATGGCTGTTGCCCGTCCGGTATTGATGTTGGAGTTCTGTCCGTTGCTCAGATGTCAATTCGATTGTCAATACTCTGCCCATAAGTGACTCAGATTTTTTGGGCAAAATAACTAAATATCCTTAATGCCAATTTAATTTTTCTGCATACTTAATAAAATTATTTTAAGTAAAAATAACATTTATTGCAAACAGCTTAGGACAATATTGTACCATTCTAATATCTTCTAATTTCCTTCTAATACCGTTTTAATGTTGCGGTGCTTGCTTTGTGCCATCCAAAGCAGCCACCACCTATGCAACGCCGGTACTTTCCTTATTCAGCTACCCATTCGATTTTGCTTTACGGTCTTGGCCTGGCCCTGACCCTGTCGCTCCTGTTCAATGGCTATCTGCTCTATGAGCAAGGCCTTCAGCGCAACCGCAACGATACGGAACTTGGCAGCGCTGCCTACACGCTCTCTACCGCCGTGTGGCAACAGCAACTCTCGGATTGCCAGCTGGCCAGTCAACGAAAGGATAGTCTGATTCATCGAATGGAGGAGCTTTCCCATGCTCCGCCGGGCACGGGTGCTCAGACTTCATCCCGGTAAGTTCTTCTACAGTTCTCAGACACAAAGGCAGGTAGTTGTGACCAGCATCGGGGGACTTTCACTCAACATATAAATCAAACATTTGTGGAAAATAAAATCAGTATGAAACAAATTACCATGTTTATGGGCTTGTGCGCCTTATTTTTTCAAACCGGCTGCAACTCGAAAGGGGAAGAAAAGAAAGAAGAGGAAACGGAATTCCTGGTCACCAGCCCGGTCGTCAGGGACACCATGGTTACCAAGGACTACGTTTGCCAGATTCACGCCATCAGCCACATCGAGTTGCGGGCGCAGGAGCGGGGGTACCTGCAGAAAATCTACGTAGACGAAGGACAAGCCGTCAAGCAGGGACAACTCATGTTTCAGATCATGCCGATGCTGTACCAGGCCGAGCAGCAAAAAGCCAAGGCCGAGGCCAATTTTGCCGAAATCGAATACATGAATACCAAGGCGCTGGCCGACAGCAACATCGTGTCGAAAAACGAGCTGGCGATGGCCAAAGCCAAACTGGAAAAGGCCAACGCGGAACTGTCACTGGCCAATGTGCACCTGGGTTTCACCCAAATCCGGGCGCCTTTCAATGGCATCATGGATCACTTCCAGGTACGGCTGGGTAGCCTGTTGGATGAGGGCGACCTGCTCACGACCCTCTCGGACAACAGCAAGATGTGGGTGTACTTCAACGTGCCCGAGGCGGAGTACCTGAACTACAAGTCCGATGCCAGTCAGGACAACATGAAGCAGGTGAATCTGATGATGGCCAACAACCAGAGCTTTCCCTTTGTGGGCAAAGTGGAGACCATCGAAGCCGACTTCAACAACGAAACGGGCAACATCGCCTTCCGCGCCACCTTTCCCAACCCGAACGGGCTGCTGCGCCACGGCGAAACGGGCAACGTACTGGTGACGGTACCCTTCAAAGGCGTGCTGTTGATTCCCCAGAAAGCCACCTTCGAAGTACTCGAAAAGCGGTATGTGTACGTGGTGGACAAAAACAATACGATCAAGTCGCGGGAAATTACGATCTCAGCCGAGTTGCCGCACATTTTTGTGGTTCAATCGGGCCTGAACAAGGACGATAGAATCCTGCTGGAAGGTTTGCGCCTGGTACGGGAAAACGAAAAGATCCATCCCAAATTCGTGCAACCGGCCAAAATGCTGTCTCAGTTGGATTTGTACGCAGAATAATCAGACACAACTTTAAAGAGCAAAAAATATGTTCAGTTCATTCATTCGCCGGCCCGTATTCGCGATTGTGATATCGGTCATGATCGTCTTCGTGGGCGGCCTGGCGATCAAAAGTTTACCGATTTCCCAGTTCCCGGATATTGCTCCCACTACCGTCAATATTTTTATTGCCTACCCCGGTGCCAGTGCCGACGTACTCGTCAAGTCCACACTGATTACGCTGGAACAGGCCATCAACGGGGTACAGGACATGCGCTACATCGCCACGGATGCCACCAGTGCCGGGGAGGCCACCCTCCGCATTGTATTTGAACCCGGTACCGACCCCAACGACGCGGTGATCCGGGTGAAGACCCGGGTGGACCAGGTGATGCCGCTTCTGCCCGAACTGGTTCAGCGCGAAGGGGTTATTATTACGCCCATCCAGCCCAGTATGCTGATGTACGTCAACCTCTATTCCAAGGATAAGAGCATCGACGAAAAATTCCTGTTCAACTATGCTACTGTAAAGATGATCCCCGAAATTCAGCGGACCAGGGGTGTCGCGCGGGCGCAAATATTGGGTAGCCGTCGTTACGCCATGCGCGTTTGGCTCAATCCCGACCGGATGCGGGCGTACAACATTTCCGTAGAGGAGGTAATGGACGCCATTGGCGAGCAGAGTATCATTGGCCGACCGGGCCGGATTGGCCAGAGTTCTGGTATTGCCGCCCAGTCGCTGGAATATGTGCTTACCTACAAAGGCCGATACAACAAGCCGGAAGAATACGAGGACATTATTGTCCGGGCTAATCACGAAGGAGAAAGTATCCACCTTAAGGATATAGCGCACGTCGAGCTGGGTAGTGAATTCTTCGATATTTATTCCAACCTGGACGGTAAGGCTTCGGCGGCTATCGTGCTGCGGCAAAACTATGGTAGTAACGCCAGTGACGTGATCGACGAAGTGAAAGAGAAGTTAGAGGTGATGAAGGCCTCCTTTCCTCCGGGCGTTGATTATAAAATCAGCTATGACGTATCGAACTTTCTGGATGCTTCCATCGAGCAGGTAATCCACACATTGCGGGATGCCTTCATATTAGTGGCACTTGTCGTTTTTCTATTCCTTGGGGACTGGCGTTCTACACTCATCCCAATCCTGGCGGTACCGGTATCGCTCATCGGGGCGTTTTTCGTCATCCAGTTCTTTGGGCTTTCCATTAACCTGATTACGCTGTTTGCTCTGGTACTGGCCATCGGTATTGTGGTGGACGACGCGATCGTGGTGGTGGAAGCCGTGCACGCCAAGATGGAAGAAAAGCCTAACATATCGCCCTACATGGCCGTCAAAGAGGTGCTGGGGGAAATCACCGGGGCGATTATCGCGATTACAGCCGTGATGGTGTCGGTGTTCCTGCCCATCTCTTTCATGTCAGGCCCGGTGGGTACTTTCTACCGTCAGTTCTCCATCACCATGGCGAGTTCCATCGTAATTTCGGCCCTCATCGCCCTGACGCTGACGCCAGTACTCTGTGCCATGTTGCTGAAAAATCATCACGGACATGAAAGAAAGAAAAATCTGCTGACCAAAGCGCTCGACAGTTTTAACCGCGGATTTGATAAAATGACCGGCTGGTATGTGGGCCTGTTGAAAATGATCGTCAGCCGTCGGGTGGTGACTTTTGCCATCCTGTTGGCCTTCTGTGCCGGGATATTCTACGAAAACCAGATTCTGCCCGCCGGATTTATTCCGAACGAAGACCAAAGTACCATCTACGCCATCATCCAGACACCTCCCGGATCGACCTTGGAGAAAACCAACCAGGTATCGCAGAAACTCCAAAAAATCTGCGAAGAAATCGAAGGTGTAGAATCAGTTTCTTCCCTGGCTGGTTACGAGATCATGACCGAAGGCCGGGGTTCTAACGCGGGTACCTGTCTGATCAACTTGAAACCCTGGTCGGAACGCGATCAGAACGTGAAGGAAATTATGGAGGAGTTGGAAGAAGAATCTCGGAATCTGGGAGCCACGGTCGAATTTTTCGAGCCCCCCGCGATCCCCGGATTTGGTACCTCGGGTGGTTTCTCCATGCGTTTGCTGGACAAGAACACGGATACCGACTACCATGAATTCGACAGAATAAACCAGCAGTTCATGGATAATCTGCGCGCTCGTAAAGAGTTGGCGGGGATGTTTACTTTCTTCGCTGCCAACTATCCGCAGTACGAACTGGAATTCGACAACAATCTGGCCATGCAGAAAGGCGTATCGATCGGAAAAGCGATGGATAACCTCAATATCATGATCGGCAGTACTTACGAGCAGGGCTTCATCAAGTTCAACCAGTTCTTCAAAGTCTATGTGCAGTCCGATCCGAGTTTCCGAAAGCTGCCCACCGATATGTTGAAACTGTTCGTCAAAAACGATGAGGGAGAAATGGTGCCTTACTCATCGTTCATGAAGCTTAAAAAGGGGCAGGGTCCCAACGAGATTACCCGCTTCAATCTGTACAACTCAGCGGCCATTCAGGGACAGCCCGCCAAGGGCTACACCACGGCCGATGCTATCGCCGCCATTCGCGAAGTGGCCACCACGACCCTGCCCAAAGGTTATGACATCGCCTTCGAAGGTCTTTCCTACGATGAGTCGATCAGGGGAAACGAATCGCTGTACGTATTCCTGATCGTATTGGTGTTCGTGTACTTTGTTCTGGCTGCGCAGTATGAAAGTTTCATCATTCCTCTGGCGGTCGTGTTTTCACTACCAGTAGGTGTGTTCGGGTCCTTCCTGGTACTAAAACTGATGGGGCTGGAGAACAACATCTACGCCCAGATCGGACTCATCATGCTCATAGGCCTATTGGGTAAAAATGCCGTACTGATTGTGGAGTTTGCCGTGCAGAAGCGACATCAGGGGGCCACCATTATGGAAGCCGCCATTGAAGGGGCGCGGGTACGTTTCCGTCCGATCCTGATGACCTCCTTCGCCTTCGTGGCGGGGTTGATCCCCCTAATCGTGGCCACCGGTGCCGGGGCCATTGGCAACCGCACCATCGGTGCTTCCGCCTTGGGGGGCATGTTGTTCGGAACCGTTTTTGGAGTCATAATTATACCCGGTCTGTATTACATATTTGCCCACCTGGCCGATGGCCGGAATCTGATCAAGGGCGAGGAGGATGAGCCCTTGACCGAAAGCTTTGCTCATCAGGTAGATGCATTTTCAATCACCAAATTAAGCACCAATCATGATTAAACACCTCATATATACGTGCCTGACCGGAGCGGTCATGGTTATCTTCGTGTCGGCCTGCAAAACCCCCTCCTTGCTGACCAGGGAGGTGAATAAGGAAATTCCGGCGAGCTATGGCAGCGGGCAGGACTCCACCAATTCAGCCCGGCTCAGCTGGCGCGAATACTTCGCCGATCCCTACCTGAAAGCCCTGATCGATACCGCGATCTCGAACAACCAGGAACTGAATATCGCCTTACAGGAAATCGCCATTTCCCAAAACGAGGTCCTGGCCCGAGCCGGAGAATACCGACCCTTTGTGGGCCTGCGTGGTGGGGCGGGCGTGGAAAAATCCGCTCGTTACACCCGTCCCGGTTCCACCGAAGCCAATATCGACATCAAGCCCGGCCGCGAAACGCCCGATCCTCTGCCCGATTTCATGGTGGATCTGTACGCCCGCTGGGAGATAGACATCTGGCACAAATTGCGGAATGCCAAAAAAGCGGCGGCGATCCGGTATTTGTCCTCCAGGGAAGGGCGGAATTTCACGATCACCAGCATCGTCGCCGAAATCGCCACCTCCTACTACGAACTACTGGCACTGGACAACCAGCTGAGTATTCTCAGCAACAATATCGAGATTCAGACCAACGCCCTGCGCATTGTCCGGTTGCAGAAAGAATCGGCCAAGGTTTCCGAATTGGCGGTGCAGCGGTTCCAGGCCCAGGTACTCAACACCCAAAGCCTGCGGTACGGTATCCTGCAGCGGATTACCGAGACGGAGAACAGAATCAATTTCCTGCTGGGTAGGTACCCCCAACACGTCGACCGCGAAACCCGGGACTTTGAAACGCTGGTACCCGGTATGATTCAGGCCGGCATCCCTGTTCAGCTCCTGGAGAACCGTCCCGACATTCGGCAGGCCGAACTTGAGCTGACCGCTGCCAAAATTGACGTGCAGGTGGCCAAGGCCAACTTTTATCCATCGCTGGGCCTGTCCGCCGACATGGGTCTCCGCGCCTTTAACCCCATCTATCTGGGTAGCGTACCGGAGTCATTGATCGCCTCGCTGGTTGGTGATCTGGCGGGACCTTTGGTCAATAGAAACGCGATCAAGGCTACCTATTACAGTGCCAACGCCCGGCAGATTCAGGCGATTTACAGCTACGAACGTACGGTTCTGAATGCCTGTATCGAGGTAAGAAATCAGCTCTCGAACATCGGCAATTTGCAAAATACCTACGACCTGAAGGCGCGGGAAGTACAGGCGTTAACCCAGTCGGTCAGTATCGCCAACAGCCTGTTCAGCTCGGCCCGTGCCGATTATATGGAAGTGCTTCTAACGCAGCGCGATGCCCTGGAAACGCGCTTCGATCTGATAGAAACCAAGATGCAGCAAATGAACGCCACCGTCAATATATACCGGGCGCTGGGGGGCGGATGGCAGTAGCTTGTTACGCAGTGGACAGCCGTTGATAACCTCGATGGACGTGCCGAGAGCGGAGGCTTATAAACGATAAACCGTCCAGCCTTATTCAGTCAACCGATCCCTAAAAAAATCAATTCTGGCACCCCAACCTGCACTTCGCGAGCGACTAGGTAAGTAAGTACGGTTTGAGAAGCATCTGATGGCCAAACGAGGTAAAATATATGAAGAAAATAGAATCTCCTTCCATTGATCAAAACATAGAAATCGTAAGGTGCCTAACTTATAATTTAACCCCACTTAGCATAGCGGTGCTTATAAAACAGGCCATATGCTACTATTTATTGTATTCTTCATCAGTCACAGGCTGAAGCCATACCGTTTCGCCTTTTTCCCTTCCGGTGATGGCGATTTGAATGAATTTTTGATCCGCGCTGGCCCCATGCCAGTGAGGCACATTGGCCGGGCATTTGGCCACACCGCCCTTGCGGAGAACCACCTTCGGGCTCCCTTTCTCCTGATAGTACCCCTCACCTTCCAGAGCCAGTATTATTTGTCCACCCGGATGTGAATGCCAGTTCGTCCTTGCGCCCGGTTCAAAGGTAACACTTCCTACTGCGGTCTGATTGATGCTGTCGGCTGCAACCAGTGAGGTAAGCCAGGCTGTACCCACAAAATTACTGTTGGCAATTTTTTCACCCCTGGGGAAGACAAGTGCCTCCTCCTTTCCGGAAGTGGCACCTACCTGCTGCCTGTCTCCACAGGAGCCAAAACAAATAGCCAGCAATAGCAGGCACACGTTTACGATGTACTTCATTTGGTAAGAGTCTTATGGATGGTAGGAATGAAAACCGGTTTATCTGGATTTGTGATTTTTGAGTACCTCATCCAGTACCGCTTGCGCTGCTTTGGCTTCGTTCCTGCCAATGGTTGACTCGATAATTCGTACGAATTGACGCAGTTGGTCGGGTGTGAGGCCCACATTCAGGCTGATGCCCAGGTGCCCCTGCAGCATGGGCTCTACTCCCCCAAGGCTGCTGAGTACCGATATGGTCACCAGCTCTCTTTCGGCATGGCTAAGTACATCACGTTCAAAAATATCGGCAAACAAATGCTCTTTGAGGAATACCTCGATTTCGGGAGAAAAGGCCGAATAACCGGTTCTGGGGCCCTCCTGCGGCGCTCCTGTCAGCTTACCCAGTACCTCTTTTCCCCGTTCGTATTTGCTCCTTTCATCGGTGATCGGAGAAGCTTCCGCGCCCCATTCGTCGTTGATGCCTTTGGCTTTTCGCTCCTCAAGTACCGCCATCAGGGTTTGCAACCCGCGAATGCTGCGCGGGAAACCGCAGTAGGCATAGAGATGTACCAGCACTTCCTTGGTTTCATTCACAGTCAGCCCTGCATCAAGACCGGCGTTAAGCTCCTTTTCCAGTTTTGGTAAATCGCCTTTTGCCGTGTAGGCAGCTATGGTGATGATACTCTGTTGTTTGGGACTTAATGACGGAGAGCCTGGTTGTTGCGCGGTTAACTTTGTGCTCATGCTGACTGCTATTACTACAAGTAGTACTGCTATTCTATCCAATAATTTCATAGGCTGGTTCGTATCAGTTACTGGTTTAATCCAATCCTTTTTCTCGGAGGAACTTTGACACCAGATCCGCTATCTGCAGGTTGTTCAAATCAGACATGGGAAAGTGTGTGTTTCCTTTGATTCCGATTTCGGGCAGGTGAATCAGGGTAACATCTCCGCCATGCTTATTGACTGTGTCCCTCCACCGTTTGGCCATGGCCAGCGAGGCGCGCCACTGCTCCTGGCCAGGATTTTGGGTCGGCTGGTCAGGAATGTAATCGCCGTAATAGATCACAATCGGGATTCGGGTTAGGGACATAAACCGGGTCATCGGAACACCGACCGCCTGCAACCTCCCACCCACGTAGGGAATAGGCTCGGGGACTTCGCCCTCGGGAAACAAAAAGTTACTCCCGGGCTCAAAGGAAGCAATGGCTTTTATGTTGCTGTTTTTGGTTGCCGTGATCCAGCCTTGTCCACCGCTGTGCGAATGGGTGACCAGGATGCCGGGTCCGATTTTGTCGAATAGGGCGGATACCGCCTCAATGTTGACATCAATCTCCAGGGGACCCGTGTCCGGCGTTATCTGGCGAAAAAACTGATCCAAGGCCTCGGGATCTTTTGAGAACTGCACACCCGGAAAGAATTCCCTCCCAATGCCGAGTCGGAAAATGCCAAACCAAAGCTGATCATCAGGCGCGGCCGAAATAGTAGTTGGTTTTGTGCTGCGTCCCGCCTTTCCCCGCCTTGGCTGGTCAATCAGGTACACAGGAAAGCGGCGGCGCAGGAAAATATTCTGAAAGCCCTCGCGCCCATCGGGGGTCGTCTCCCAGGTTTTGGCCGACTGCCCATAGCCGTGCCAGAACACAAGGGGAAGTTTACGGGCATTCCGGGGGATTTGATAAAAAACATAGGCATGGTCGCCATGCAGTGTCTGTCCCTGTGATGCCTGGTTGGCCGGGTTGAATGCCCCGTGCGCAATCGGATCGAAAGTGCCGGGGGCAGTAATGACCGTACCACCTGCCGCAAAACTGCCCTGCTCCTGAATCTGCAAAGGCCCGCTGCTTGTTCCTTGCTTTACCGTGGCGCAGGCCGTCAGAATCAGGCTGGCAGTAAGGGATACCACAGCAAGGTATATGTTTCGATTTAGCTTTTTCCCTGAATCCATGGCTTTTTCTTTTCAGATAATCAGTACTGAGATGAATGGCTATTCAGCCTTGCTTGAAATACCTTTTGGAAATGGATTATCTCGACAAAGCATCTCAAAGATTTAGGACTGCCTCCAATCCGGTGGTTGGTATGGTAAGGCAGACCTGACAACCCTTTCCAAGGTATCAACATTGTGCCATTACTGATCTTTCAGCAATGTATCGGGGGTACGTACTCCCACTAGTTTGATAGTTTCCATTGCCGTACGAAAGTCTTTCAATTCATCAGCGGTAAATGTTACGTTATTCGCTCCGAGATTTTCTTTCAGATGACCAGGGTTGGTTGTACCGGGTATGGGAACAATCCACGGCTTCTGGGCCTGTAACCAGGCCAGCGAGAATTGTGCCGGTGTAATACCCTTCTCCTTTGACCACTTCCGGACCAGATCAAGAAGTTTTATATTGGTTTTCAAGGCATCCGGTGTCAGATAGGGTAATTGGGAGTTTCGGTTGGACGGTTCAAATCGGGTATTTTGATCGAACCTGCCCGTAAGAAATCCCCTGTTTACGGGTCCCCAGGGAACAAAGCCGATGCCCAATTCCTCGCAGGTGGATAGTATTCCATGCTCCATCACCCGTTCAATCAGGGAGTATTCGCTCTGCAACGCTGTTACTTTCTGCACGGCATGGGCCCGCCGGATGGTATCGGGTGCTACCTCAGAAAGTCCAAAGTGCCTGACCTTGCCTTCCTTGATTAAATCCTTTACCGTGCCTGCCACGTCCTCGACGGGTACCTGCGGGTCAAGCCGGTGCAGGTAGTACAAGTCAATCACATCCGTCTGCAGACGTTTCAGCGATCCCTCCAGTGCCTGCCTGATGTGCTCGGGACGGCTATTACGCCCCCCCCTTGCGCCACTTGTTGTGTCAAAGCCAAACTTGGTGGCAATGATTACTTGGGCTCTAAACGGCCTAAGACCTTCTCCGACAATTTCCTCGCTGTAGTGCGGACCGTACACCTCCGCCGTATCGAAGAAGGTGACACCCTGCTCCACCGCGGCACGAATAACGGCCACCATCTCATTCTTAGGCTGGGGGGCATTGTAAACGCCGGCCATACTCATGCAGCCCAGGCCAAGGGCAGAGACTTCCAGGGTACCCAGCCTGCGCTTCTCCTTGTCGGTGGGATTCTGTTGTGCATTGATCCCCGCCAGCACCGAGGGGCCTGCCAGCAATCCGGCTCCGGCCCATGTGGCCTGTGTCAGAAAATGCCGACGGCTGATGTCATTATTGCTCATTGTTGAAATTTTTAAGATTGACCTGATAAAAACTGACCAGCTTATTCACTGCCTGCGATACATACTCGGGCTTCCAATAGGTTTGGATGTGTGTGGCGCCATTAATCAGAAAAAATTCCTTGCTTTTCGCATGGGTAGCCTTGCTGAAGGCTTCGTCGGTCATGTATTTTGTATCGGCCTTGCTTCCGGCCAGCATCAACAGGGGTTGATTGATCAAATCCAGATTGGCAGTGGCATCCCACGTCATCAGATCGAGCAGGCTGCTCATGGTGTACAGGAAGGTTGAAGCCGGATGCGCATGCGTTCTGTAATAATACTGGTATCCTTCACGATACAGGTCGGTGGTAGTTTTGGCAATTTCTTCATCTGAAATGCTTGCCACTCCTGCATACATTATTTTGCCCCCGGCCGCTTCCTGCGCACGGGCCTCGGCCGCTTTCTTTAATCGCTCCTGAACCGTCGCTAATCCGGAATTTTGAAAGCCATTCCGCCTTACCTGACCTGAGTTGAACATACTCAGGGTGGCAACAGCTTTGAATCGTTTGTCCGATTTCGCCGCTTCCAGCGTATAACCACCGCCACCACAAATCCCCAGAACACCCAAACGGTTCGCATCCACCCCTTCGTACTGCGTGATAAAATCAGCCATACCACGAATATCTTCAGTCCGGTGGGCGGGTTTATCAGTATGGCGGGGCTCTCCACCGCTACTTCCCTGGTAGGCTGCGTCGGCCGCGATGGTTATATAACCTGCTTCTGCCAACCGTTGCGCATACAAGCCTGACGTTTGCTCTTTTACTCCACCGTTCGGGTGTGCTACCACTACTGCCGGATATTTCTTTGACGCATCGAAACCTGCAGGCGTATAAACATTGGCTGCGATATCAATCCCGTTAAGCTCATACCTTACCGGATGAATATTAACTTTCCCTTCTACGTTTTCGGTAATAGCTCCTTCATACACCAGGGTAAAAGGATTTTGTGGTTGTGCCTTTTGATTGGACGCCGCCTGTGGAGTTGCTGGCCTTTGGGCGGTTTGTGCATTTGTCCTGTTTATAGCAAATGTTAACATGGCAGCTATGATGATCAATGTTGACTTTTTCATAAGATTCCTTTTTTAAAACCTGGTGTTGCTGACGCCTTTCAATCACATCGTGTGGTACTGACGGTGATGCATCTGATTCACCTGTGATTGATTTGTTGATACTGCAAAGTTCACCAATTCCATCTATCTGATCGGTATACAGATTACGGATAGTTCTACCAATATCACTGATTATCAGTCCATGAAAGCATTCACTTCTTTAATAGGTTGATCTTCTGCAGCCAATTTGTGATTTCTTCCTTCACCTGTTTTTCTTTTTCCCCCTCCATCACGAAAAGAATCCCGTCTCTTTCGATGCCGCCTTTGGTCGAAAAACCTTCCAGGACCGTGCTGTTGGGACAGAGTTGTTTTACGGTCTGAAAACTGCTCCCTATTCCGTAGCCGGCGTTGGTATTGAAGGGTACCACGGTTTTGCCGCTGAGATCGTACTGGCTCAAAAAGCTTTTCATGGGCGGGGGCAATTGCATGCCCCAGGTAGGGAAGCCGACAAAAACTACCTCGTATTTGTCAATGCTGTCAATCCTGGTTTTTAGCGGAGGCAGGTACCCTGTTTCATTTTCGCGGGCCACCTGGTCCACAATGGCCCGGTAATTCTCCGGGTAGGGATTTTTCAGTTCAAGGGCTACCAGGGTACCCCCCACCTGCTTGTGAATGATTTCTGCTACGGCCCTGGTGTTGTTGGTGCGCGACAAGTACACAATCAGTACCTTATCGGGATCTATGGAAGATTGGCTTTCAGCACCTGTATCCTTCTGGGGTGAAGAACAAGCTGAAATTAAGAGAGAAAGTACCAACAGGATGTGTGTCATTGTGATGTCTTATCTATCAGCTTACCGGTCAATGAGCTTTTGAGCCTGTTCGGGATAGCGCTCCCCCTGCACGTCAATCCTGGAAAGAGCCTCATTAATTTTCTTCAAGTCATCAGCACGCAGGGTAATAGCAGCGGAGCCACTATTTTCTTCCAGTCGGTGTACCTTGGTAGTACCCGGTATCGGCACGATCCAGGGCTTCTGCGCCAACAGCCAGGCAAGGGCTATCTGGGCAGTAGTGGCTTCCTTTTCGTTGGCTATCTCACTTAGCAAATCCACCAGGGCTTGATTGGCTTTGCGGTTCTCCTCGGAGAAACGCGGGACGGTGTTGCGAAAGTCAGTCTTATCGAAGGAGGTATTGGCATCAATTTTCCCGGTCAGAAAGCCCTTGCCTAACGGACTGAAAGGCACAAAGCCAATGCCCAGTTCTTCCAGGGTTGGCAGTATGGCTTCTTCCGGTTCCCGCCACCAGAGGGAGTACTCGCTTTGCAGAGCCGTTACCGGCTGCACCGCATGGGCCCGGCGGATGGTATCGACGCCGGCTTCTGACAAACCAAAGTACTTTACTTTGCCTGCCTGAATCAGATCCTTGACGGCACCGGCTACTTCTTCAATCGGCACGTTGGGGTCTACCCGATGCTGGTAGAACAGGTCAATGACGTCGGTTTTCATGCGTAACAGACTAGCCTCGGCTACCGCCCTGATAGTCGAGGGACGGCTGTCTACCCCGTTGGCCTTTCCGTCTTCGAGCTTAAAGCCAAATTTGGTGGCGAGCACGACCTGCTCACGAAAGGGTGCCACGGCTTCGCCAAGTAGTTCTTCGTTGGTATACGGGCCGTAGACTTCGGCGGTATCAAAAAAAGTGATACCCCGATCAAAAGCCGCCCGAATGAGTTGTATGGCCTCTCCCTTCTCGGTGGCAGGGCCATAGCCAAAGCTTAGTCCCATGCACCCCAGTCCCAATGCCGAAACCTCTAATCCGCTGGTACCTAATTTTCGCTTTTGCATAGTGGTAGATTTGTAAATAGTGAAACAGTAGCCCTGTCCTCACTCTGGAAAGTAGGGTCTGGGCTACTGATAGTTAGTACTTATTCTTTCACCGGCCTGAGCAGCTTCGAAAAAGTGAGTGAACCCATTTTCCATTGGCCGTTTTCTTTGACATATACCTCCGTTACCATGAAAGCGTTCGTAACGGTGTTTCCACCCACTACGGCCACCAGGTCAATGTCGTTTAGCAGGATGGCAGTATTGTCGATGATATTTACCGAAACCGAATGAACGCGGGCTTCCTTGTACCAGATGCCTCCGCTCTGGATGACATTGATTTCCCGCTCTTTTCCCCAGGTTCCGCCCATGTGGACAAACACAGATTTTTCGTGGAAAAGGTCGGTTAGTTTATCTACGTTTTTGTCGGCCATCCACCCCCACTTTTCCCTGGAAAGCGTAATGATTTCCTGCTCCGTGGCAGAGTTTTGGGCAAATGACCCTTGTGTGCCCAGGATCGTTACTAGTAACCCGAAAATTAAAGCTTTCATAGTTGTAGATTGGTTTAAAGTGCCCATTAGTGAGCAATGGTATGGGTATCACGAACGCTACTAAATGTTAGTACCAATAGCTTCCAGCTCTTCCCTTTTTTCTTATAGACCTCGGTAACGGTAAATTCATTGATGGCGTCATTGCCCCGGACATCGGCCGTCAGCGTAATGCGGTTCCAAACCACAGCCAGGTCTTCAACTAGTTCTACCGCCACATCGTGTACATCGGCTTTCTTGTACCAGATACTGCCGGTTTTGATAATTTCGAGCTCCCGGTCCTTTTTCCAGGTACCACTCATGTGCACAAACTTTGCCTTGTCGTGGAAGAGATCGGCCAGCTTGTCCACGTTCTTATCGGCCATCCACTGCCATTTCTCTTTGGAAAGCTCTTTAACTTCCTGCTCCGTGGTAGCTTTTTGGGCGAAGCCTAATGATGCGCTGAGAAATAAACAGCAAAAGCTAATAAGGAATACTTTCATAACAAGTTGTTGATTTTAGATTGAGATACTTAATGGAATTTCTTCCTTCAACAAAGGTCTTACCTTTTATTCACCTCTATAGTATACGGATTACGGATAGTTCTACCAAGATTACTGATTGGTGTTGTACCATTGAGCAGGTAATAAATAAAGCGTTAACTTTGAACTAGTTAAAACAGCAGTACTATGGAAAATTTACGCCGGTTCGAAACCATACAGGATTACAACACGTTCAATAATAACGAAACCCTGCACCCTTTGGTGAGTGTGGTGGATTTGTCAAAGGCCAGCCCCCGGCAGGCGTCTAACATGTATTTTGGCTTCTATACCATATTTTTGAAGGAAGTGAAATGCGGGGATTTGCGCTATGGCCGGCATACCTACGACTACCAGGAAGGTACCCTGGTTTTTATCGGACCGGGACAGGTGGTTAGCGTCGACAGCAGCGGAGAGGTATACCAGCCCAAAGGTCACGCATTGATCTTCCACGCTGATCTGCTGCACGGTACTGTCCTGGGGCGGCACATGCAGGATTATTCGTTCTTTGGCTATCAATCCAATGAAGCATTGCATTTATCTGAGCGGGAAAGGAAAATTGTATTGGATTGCTTTTCCAAAATCGAGTACGAGCTGGAACAAGGCGTCGACAAGCACAGCAAAAAGTTGATTGTATCCAATATCGAACTGTTTCTGAACTACTGCACCCGTTTTTACGACCGGCAGTTCATCACCCGCGACAACGTACATCAGGGCGTATTGTCAAATTTTGAGCGCTTGTTGCATGACTATTTCCAAACCGAAAATGCACAAAACAATGGTCTGCCTTCCGTCGCCTGGTGCGCTGAGCAGCTGAACCTGTCGGCCAATTACTTTGGCGATCTGGTGAAGAAAGAAACGGGCCGTTCGGCTCAGGAATACATCCAGGCCAAATTGATGGAGGTGGCCAAGGAGAAGGTGTTCGACCGAAGTAAAACCATAAATGAGATTGCTTTTGAATTAGGGTTTAAGTACCCCCAACACTTCAGTCGCTTTTTTAAAGAACGGACCGGACAGTCGCCCAATGAGTACCGCCGGTCTGCCGATACAGTGTTCCATAACAACTAACCCCTTCTGTACGGGTACCCACCTCCGACAGCATAACTATTGTTTGAATTTCGTACGTTTTGGTTTGATAACTGTTACCTGCTCTTTTCAATAGATTCCGAATTTTACACTATCTCAAAAAATACTATTATGGCCAAATACAATCTGAACATTAACGGGAAGACCCGCCAGGTGGATGTGGACCCCGCTACCCCGATGCTGTGGGTACTGCGCGACCACCTTGATATGCCCGGCACCAAGTATGGCTGCGGCATCGCCCAGTGCGGGGCCTGCACGGTACACCTCAACGGTACGGCGGTGCGTTCCTGCCAGCTGCCCGTATCGGCAGTGGGCAACGAAGCCATCACTACCATCGAAGGTCTATCCGAAAAGGGCGACCATCCCGTGCAGCAGGCCTGGCTCGAGCACGACGTGGCCCAGTGCGGCTACTGCCAGTCGGGGCAGATCATGAGCGCGGCCTCCCTGCTG
>CATMVR010000012.1 GCA_950075905.1 uncultured Persicitalea sp.
TCCATTACGGCTTTTCCCTTGCCGTCCGGTGTAGTATAAAAGGGTCGTTTTTCTATTTCATACTGTGTATCAGGCGGTATTCCCAGGGCGTGGTAAATGGTTTGGTGAATGCCGTCTATCTTCACGGGGTTCTCGATGGTCTTGCAGGGGCGCTCGTCGGCGGTTTTGCCGTAAACGTGCCCGCGCTTGATTCCCCCGCCGAACATCAGCATAGAGCAGCCATCCGTAAAGTGGCGGTGCATGCCGTAAAACTTTTCTTCGGTCAGGATATCGGGCTGGTTCACCTGCTCTTTTACTTTTTGGTCGGGGCGGCCCTCCACCATCATGTCGCGGCTAAACTCACTGGCCAGCACAATCATAGTGCGGTCGAGGTGCCCCGTTTTGTCGAGGTCTTTGATGAGCTGGGCGATGGGGGCGTCGATCAGTTTTTTCATGTCCGCCATGCGGGTATGGCCGTTTTCGTGGGTATCGAAGCCTTTAAAGGGCTCGTACTCGGTGGTCACGCTGATAAAACGCGCTCCCTGCTCGGTCAGGCGACGCGCCAGCAGACAGCCCAGGCCAAATTTTCCGGTATTGTAGATATCGTAGCTCTCTTTGGGTTCGAGGCTCAGGTCAAAGGCCTTGGCCTCGGGTGAATTGAGCAGCATGTAGGCTTGTTCCATGCTGCGTTTGAGTGATTCTTTCTGGTAATCGCTGCCAAACTCACCCACCGGACTCTGGCTGATCAGTTCGTTGTAGAGCTGGTTGCGGCGCTCGAAGCGTTTGGCGTCCATGCCGATGGGCGGACGCACGCTGTCGAGCCCCTGGGTAGGGTCGGGAATAAAGAAAGGACCGAATTCATTGCCCAGAAAGCCGGCGGTATGAAAGGCTTTCAGCTCTTCGGCCTCACCTACCGTAAACCGCTGCCCAATGTCAATAAAGGCAGGGATTACAGGGTTTTTGGGCCCCAGCTGACTGGCGATCCAGGAGCCGATATGCGGGGCGGCCACGGTTTGGGGCGGCTCGTAGCAGGTATGCCAGTGGTACTGGTGGCGGGAGTGCAGAATGTGGCCGAGGTCGGCCGCTACGTAGGAGCGGATCAGGGTGCCTTTGTCCATCACATTGCCGATGGACTGCAATCCCTCCGAAAAGTTGATTCCATCCAGCACCGTCGGTACGGGCTTGAAGGTACTCAACACGCGGTTGCCCTCCATATCTTTTTCGTAGGGTGTATAGCGCTTGGGGTCGAAGGTTTCGGTATGGGCCATCCCGCCAGCCATCCAGAGCAGGATGACCGTGTCGGCGGTGCCATCGGTGCGGCCCACAGATTTGGTGCAGCCCGAAAGCAGACTGGCCATGGGGGCGCCGGCGGCCAGGGCGGCCAGGGTAGCGGCGCTGCTGCGTTGCAGAAATTCGCGTCGGTTCCAGGTACTTTTCATGATCGTTTCTTTAATAAATTAACTGAAATTCAGGATGGAGTACAATGGCCCAGGCCAAATCTTCAATACTTTCCACACTGGGTTTTTTGCCAATCATCTTTTCGGCTATGGCTATTTCCTTGGGAAGCGGGTCGCGGCTCAGGGCCCGGCGGTACAGGGCTTTGACCAGCTGGTCTGACTGCGGGTACTTTGCCTTCCAGCGCTCGGCTCCCGTCTTGATGGAGGAGTTAAGTAGCTCGCCGTTGGTGAGTTCCAGTGCCTGCAGTAGGTTGGCCTGTGACGTCCGGCTGGTGCTGACCGTCTCGCGGTTGGGGCGGCCCAGGGCGGTCAGGAAAGGGTCGTTCTTCACCAGAGAAGCGCGGGGAAAGGGGATTTCCTGCTTAATGGTTTCGGGCAGACGCTTCTCCGCCAGCGCGGAATCGGCATAGATCGGGTTGAAGGCTGTGCTGACGGCATCGGCAAATTGCTCAGCCGTGATTCGGCGACGCACCATGCCTTCAAACACGTACGACGGAGCGGTGAGCATGCCCGCATCCTGAATACCCACGGAAGGTAGCTGGTAGGTTTTGGAGGTAAGGATGGTGTACATGAGCTTTTTGAGGTCGTAGCCATTTTCCACAAAGTCGGAGGCCAGCCAGTCGAGCAGGTCCTGGTTCCAGGGCAGGTTGTCCATCATGTCTACGGGCTCCACGATCCCCCGTCCCAGCAGCTGGGCCCAGATGCGGTTGACCACCGTACGGTACAGGCGGCCATC
The DNA here is from genome assembly GCA_950075905.1 of uncultured Persicitalea sp. Taxonomy (GTDB): domain Bacteria; phylum Bacteroidota; class Bacteroidia; order Cytophagales; family Spirosomataceae; genus CATMVR01. The sequence continues at coordinate 2,173 of CATMVR010000012.1, forward strand.
TTTGGGCTGGACCAGAAAATCGGCCAGCTCGCGCAGGCGTTGCTCCGTGGGGGCGTCCACGCTGATTTCACCCAGCTCTTTGAATAGGATGGCACGGCCCGCCATTTTGCCGGTGGGCTGGTCACAGCGGTTTATTTCCAGAGTAGTATCGGAAAAAACGTTGGCAAAAGCGTAGGCATCGGCCAGTTTCCAGTCGCTGATAAAGCTATCGTGACAAGAGGCACATTTTAGATTCAATCCTAAAAACACCTGGGCCACATTCTGCGCCGCCTGCATTTCGGTACGCTGACTGGAATTGATCGTACCCCGCCACTTGATGCCTTTCACAAAGCCGGCGGACTCCGGCGTGGGGCTGATAAGCTCACGCACAAACCAGTTGTAAGGCTTGTTGGTTTTAAGGGAAGAATATAGCCATTTGGTAATATCAAACCGTCCGCCGGTAATATAGCCCGTGCCGGAATAGTCGTTGCGCAGGGCGTCGTTCCAGAACGAGATCCAGTGCTGGGCGTAATCTTCGTTGCGGTTGAGAAGCTCTTTGACCAGAAGCTCCCGCTTGTTGGGGCGGGTGTCGGCCATAAACGCCACCACCCGCTCGGGGGGAGGTAGGAGGCCCACCACATCCAGAAATACCCGGCGGATGTACACACGGTCGCTGACGGGCTTTTTCCAGGCTACTTTATTTTGCTGAAAGTACACATTCACAAACCGATCCACGGGGTTGGTCAGTCCGGCGGTGGCGGGGGGGAGCACCGGGGTACGGGGTTCGAGGGGAGCCACGCGGTAAATGCTTTTTTCGGCTCCACTGGGCCAGGGCGCGCCTTTTTCGATCCAGAATGTGAGCAGAGCTACCTCTTTTTCGGTGAGGCGTTTGCCTTTGGTGGGCATGGCTTCTTTGTGGCCCGTGGGCAGGGAAATACGCCTGATCATTTCGCTTTTGCCGGGGCTACCGGCTACGATGATGGGGCCATTTTCGCCACCCTGCATCACCAGCTCCCGCTTGTCGAGCCGGAGTTCGCCTTTGGATTTGCTGGGGCCGTGGCAGCTGTGGCAATTGTGCGCCAGGATGGAGCGTACTTCCAGATTTAGCTCCGCCACCTGCTGCTCGGTAAGGGGCTGGTCGGAGCTGGTCAGAACAAAATTGGTGGTGCCAAAGTCGGGAATATCGGACTCCTTCTGGCCGGGGAGCACACTGGTCAGATAGTCGTCACCATGGGTGAGCATGGAGCCGTAGTGACCGGCCACGCTCACTCCCACCACCGTGAGGGTAAGCAGGCCGCGGTACCAGCGGACGCGCCCCGAGCGGAGAAGTATAAGCGTGAGCACGGAGAGGGCCATGGTGGTTATGCCCGCCCACTGATGAAAGGTGAGGGTATCACCGCCGTAGTCTTCGGTGTTGGCCAGGAGGAGCCCCAGCGCTACGGCGAGTACCGCGCTGCCGGCTCCAATCCAGACGAGGGCGGTGATGCCCGCCCGCAGCCCTTTGCCGGTACCCCGCCATTCGAGGAGTTCGAGTAGCAGCGCAACGCAGAGCAAGCCAACCGGAAAGTGAACGATGAGTGGGTGCAGCCGGCCCAAAAATTGCCAAAGCCAAAAGGATTCTGTCATTTCTTGCACTGTATTGAAGGTATTTATAGGGAATAGGTTATGATCATTGAGGATGGTAGGGATATAGGCCGGGTATGTATTATAGAATGCGTATTTCGAAAAAATATACTCTTGGCCGGACGATAGTAGTACAGAAAATTCGTCGCTTGCGATAGTTGCTAAAATAATGTCCGGCCGAATACCGTGTGATTCCGGCCGGACAAAGAGTCTTAATAACCGGTATTCTGTGTTAGCTTACTATTAATCAGAATCTGGGGTGCCGGGATCGGAAAATAGTATTCAAAATCCTCGTAGACGTAGTCGAGGACGTTAAAGGCAATGCCGCCCCGGTTTACCGTTGGATTCTGCTTTTCCTTGGTGGCGTAGGCATTCATAAACTGAGCGAGTTCGGCCGGAGTTTTGGTCCGTTTCAGGTCAAACCAACGGTGGTTTTCGAAAGCCAGCTCAATGCGCCGCTCCTGGAGTACGGCAGTTCTGAAAGCGGTTTTATCCAGGCCGGTTTTGGGGGCCAGGCCAGCGCGCGCCCGTACCTGATTCAGGTAGTCGAATGCTTCACCCGTTGGGCCCGACTGCTCGTTAATGGCCTCGGCCAGCATGAGGAGTACGTCGGCGTAGCGCAGAATCGGCCAGTTGTTATTGGTTCGTCCGGAAATCGTATGGGGGTGATTGAACTTGCTTACGTAGGGAATAGGAAAAAACTTTCCATCCAGGGTATAGCCGGGTTTGAGTGATAGGTCTTTTCTGAGGTCTCCCGTCTCGTAGGCGGCAATGATGTCGTTGGTTGGGATATTACGCCCCGACGGGTTGACATTGGCGTAGCCTGTCACCGCTCCCTTGGATAGTCGGGGGGCAAACAGGTAAGTAAAGTTACTCCACTCTCCGAGGTCATTGCCTCCCTGGTACTGGATCTCAAAGACCGACTCTTTTCCGTTTTTCTTCTGGGGATCGAAGTTGTCGGCATAGTTGGCGTTGAGGGAATAGCCCAGGGGCAGCACCTGTTTCAGGGTAGAAACTGCTTCGGCGTACTGCTTACGGGTCAGGTAGTATTTTCCCAGCAAGCTCAGGGCTGCCCCCTTGGTCACCCGGCCGGCTTGGGCGGCCGGGTAGGTAGCGGGCAGCGCATCCACGGCGTCTTTGAGGTCGGCTTCTACCTGCGTAAAGACCGCCGCTTGTGGAGATTTGACAAGTTCAAAGGCCTCATCGGGCGTTTTGAGGGTGTTGGTAACCAGCACTATGTCGCCAAAGTACTGGGCCAGATCAAAATAGTAGAACGCCCGGATGAATTTGAGCTGTCCCCGGATTACTTTCTTATCAGCTTCGTCCACGGGGCTGGCTTCAAGTTTTTCCAGGGTGTTGTTGGCATTGAAAATGGCCGAGTAGTAGTTGTTCCAGAGGGTGGAAATCTCCCCATTGCCGGGGTTTACGGTCGAGAACTCAAAAGCTTCCCATCCCGCGGCGCCTCCCCGGTCGAGGGGGTTGAAGTCCAGCGTGGTATTGTCCGAGTTAAATTCCTTGAACAGGTAAGCCGTGTTGGTAATGGTCTGTAACTGACCATATACCCCGTTGAGGGCCTGCTGCAGCTGGGTTTGATTTTTGAAAAAGAGTCCCCCTTCCACGCGGGTAGGGTCGGTGGTGACGAGGAAGTCCTTGCACGAGAGCTGGGTCAGACAGCTGAACAGAATGGCCAGAATAGCTATTTTTTTCATATCGGTAGGTCGTTTAGAAAGTTAAGTTGGCACCAACGGAAAATGTACGGGGCACGGGGTACGACTCATCATCGTTGTTCAGATCGTTGCCACCGCGCACACCGGCGTCGGGGTTGTTGCCGGGATACTTGGTAATCAGAAACAGGTTAGCCGCGTTGACATAGATCCGGGCGTTACTCAGAAAAGACTTCATGGCCGGCAGGGTGTAGCCTAGGCTGATGTTTTTGATCCACACGTGGCTGGCGTCGTATACGTAGCGGTTGCTGCTCTCGCGCGACCACTTGAAGTAGTTGGTGCCGCCCTGAGCGTGCACGTCATTGGGATTAGTGCCGGGGTTTTCGGCAGAGCGCCAGCGATCCTTGGCTTTGTCCAGTACGTTGAAAACGCCGTCCATGTTCATGGTGGATGCTTCGATGTTGCGGTACACGTCATAGTCATGTGCCCCCATGAAAAGTACGTTAACGTCAAATTTCCGGTAATCGGCGGCTACCGTCCAGCCCCAGGTAAACTTGGGATTCGGGTTGCCGATTTCTACCATATCCTGGGTGTCGTAGGTAATTACCCCGTCGCCGTTGGTGTCCTCAAACCGCATACCGCCGGGAATCACCCCGTCCTGCCGGGGGGCGGCGTCGATTTCGGCCTGGGTGTTGAAAATGCCGATTTTGTTGTAGCCATAGATCATACCGATTGGCCGGCCCACCTTCTGCACATTGTAACCTCCGTAGAAGCCACCCGTCCACAGCATATCGTTGGCGCCCTTGATGGCCAGAATCTTGTTGCGGTTTATCGAGACGTTGAAATTGCTTTTGAAGTTGACGGCGGCAATGCGGGTACGGTAGTCGATGGCCAATTCCAGGCCTTTGTTCTCTACTTTTCCGATGTTGGCAAGGCTGGTGGTAAAGCCCGATACCGACGGAATCGAGATGGGCAGCAGCATGTCGTTGGTAATCCGCTTGTAGTACTCTACGGTAAATACCAGCTTGTTGTCCAGTACGGCCAGATCCATACCCACGTCGAGCTGCGAAGATTTTTCCCATTCCAGCGCCGTGTTGGCAAACGAACTCACAATCTTACCGGGGGCTATGGCGTCGCCCAGGATGTAGTTATTGGTGTTCATGAACGCCAGGTGGGAGTAGTTGCCAATGTTGTTATTCCCGGTTTTTCCCCAGCTGGCGCGCAGCTTCATGTCCGTAAGCCAGTTGGCCTTGGGCATGAACGATTCTTCCGAAATCCGCCAGCCTACCGAAAAGGCCGGGAAGTTTCCGTATTTGTTCAAAGCACCGAAGCGTGAGCTACCCTCGCGGCGCATGGAGGCCGAGAGCAGGTACTTGTCTTTGTAAGAATAGTTGGCCCGGGCCAGGTAAGCGAGCATCGTCCACCCGTACTGGTACGAATCGGACGAGCGGATGATGGCCGCCCCAAGGTAAGGTACCAGGTCGTCGGGGAAGGTATTACCGGAGCCCGAAACGCCTTTGACGGTTTCTTCCTGTGCGTTAAATCCCACGAGCATATCAAGCTGGTGGTTGCTGCCCAGGTTGGGCGTGTAGGTCAATAGCTGGTCGGTAGATAGGTTCAGAAGTTGGTCGGTGATTTCACGCCCAGTGGCGATGCGGGGTGGAAAGCCGTTGAGGGCCGTGCCGATGGTCGACGGAATGAACTCCCGGTAGTTGTTATAATTCAGCTTGGCGTTAACCGACGAGCGAAATTTAAGGCCTTCCAGGAGCGTAAATTCCAGAAACGCGTTGGAGAGGACATCCGCCACATTTCGTTTCCGGATGGCATTTTTGAGCACAAACAGGGGGTTGGGGAAGCCAAAAACACCATCTGTACCCCCAATGTAGGGCCGGATACTACCATCTTCGTTGTATACCGGCTCGCGGGGGTCCATGATAAGGGTAGAGCCTACCAGAGCGCTACGACCGTTGGTTGCGGCCAGGTTTTGGGTGGAGTAGGTACCGTTCAGATTCAGGCCCATGGTAATGAATCGATTGATCTGCCCGCCCAGGTTGGTACGTACCGAGTAGCGGTCGTAGTTGGTATTGATGATCGAGCCTTTTTCCGAATAGTAACCCGCCGAAACCGTGGATTTGATGGGGCCCTGCCCCGAAGAAAGGGTCAGGTTGTAATCGGTATAAGGCGCATTGTTATCAAGAATGGTGTCAAACCAGTCGGTGGAGTACTTGGTCTGCTCGGGGAAGCGGTAGCCGATAGGTACCTCCTCGATGGCGGGCTCCCGTTTCTGGAAGTAGCGGATACCATCCATGAAAACTTCTTTTTTGAACTGGGCGAACTCCACACCGTTAAGCACCTTTACCCGGCGAGATTGTGGGATGTTCTGGACACCGTAGTCCACCTTAAAGTTTAGGCTTACCTTACCCTCCTTCGCGTTTTTGGTGGTAATCAGTACCACCCCGTTAGAGCCTCGAGCACCGTAGATCGCCGTGGAGGCGGCGTCTTTCAGGATGGAGATACTTTCAATATCGTTGGGGTTTAGGTTCTGACCCACCGAGGTGCCAACAGCGAAGCCATCAATGACGTAAAGTGGGTCACTGCCGGCTCCCAGAGAGCCAATTCCCCGTACCCGTACTTCGAAAGCGCTGCCGGGAGAACCGTCCTTTTGTTTGATCACAACCCCGGGGGCCTGTCCCTGCAGCAGGCGCGTGACGTTGGAGGCCGGTACCTCGCCGATGTCATCCATATTGATGACCGAAACCGCCGAGGTGATGTCGCGTTTACGCTGCGAACCATAGCCCACCACCACCACTTCTTCCAGAGCCTTGTTATCAACGGCCAATGTGATATTCACGTTAGTCTGGTTGCCCAGGTCTACTTCCCGCGACACGTAGCCGACAAAAGAGAAAATCAGCGTGGCGGCGCCGTCGGGTACGTCGAGTCGAAACACCCCGTCTGATCCAGTGGAGGTACCGCGGGTGGTTCCTTTGAGCACCACGCTCACGCCGGGCAGGGCAGCACCGCCTTCATCCTGTACCTTGCCACTTATGCTGCGATCCAGCAGGGTACTGCTACGATCCGCGTCAAGATTTCCCATGCCAGTGGGAAGAGGCTTGGCATCAGACTCCATATGCAGGATAATCTGGCCGTCCAACACCTGGTAGCTGATTTTGTCTGGGCTAAAAAGCTTGTCAAGTACTTGCGCAAGGGGTTGTTTGTCCAGTGTGACGGTAACTTTTCTTTTGGCAGGAAATGACCGGGAGCTGTAGACAAACTTGACCTCGGCGATGTTCTCAAGCCTGGCGAGGACAGTCTTTATCTCAGTGTCTTTTACACTAAGGCTGATGGTGCGCTGCAACACCTCCTGGGCCGAAGCCGAAGCCGCGTACAGCTGATTCATCAGGAGCACAACAAGGCAAAGCTGAACTAGTGAATACCTCATAAATAAGCGCAGTAAGGGTATGAAGTTTCGACGTTTTTTCATTATTTTGTAGTTGTTAAATTGTAAAAAATTTGACAATCAATCGCTTCCCGCCGATCCCCGTTCCGCCAAGAGCCAGGGAGAGGCAGAAGTTCATTCTGTTGAGATGGCCGGGTTTGTTAGCGCATTGCCGGCCATTTTTTTGACTTCGAAGTAAACAGCTAATGCATGGTAGGGATAGGGTTTAGTGAATAATCAGGTATAGACTCAGGTACTCTTAATCGCAATTGCCTTCGGAAATAATAATATTGGTTCCCCTGATTTCAAGGGTAGCCCGCAGTGCAGCGCACAGGGTGTTCAGCTGCGAGTACATCGCTTGCTGCGTGAGGTCGGCGGTGATAGGACAATTCTTTATTTCTTCATTTACCAGCGTAATCTCTAGTCCATAGGCATACTGTATCGTCTCTAATACCTCTTTGAGCGGAGTTTCTTCAAATACGAAGCGATTGGCTTTGGATGTCGCAGGGGAGGGGGCATTGAGCACGACGGGTTTTTCAACGAGCCCCGTTACGAAGTACTTGTTGGTTGGGAAATAAGTGACTTTCTGGTTAGGTGTCAGCACCACGCCGTCGCTGCCTGAGTCGGGGAGGGCTCCATTCTCTTTCTCTTTTTTTTCTACAATCACCTTGCCGCTTACCACGGCTACTTCCATATTGGTGGGGCCGGTCCGGATGCTGAAACTAGTACCCACCACCCGCGTCACAATATCACCCGAGTATACCAGGAAAGGACGGGAGGTATTCTTTTTTATCTCAAAAAAGGCACTGCCCGTGAGAGACACTCTGCGTTGCTGCCCGGCGAAAGGAGTTGAAAAACGCAGGCTGCTTCCCGGCCCCAGAAAAACCCGGCTACTGTCTTCGAGCAGTACCCAGCGGCTATCCGAATTCGTATTGGTTTCTATGTGTTCGCCGGCCACTACGCTGGCGTCCAGTACTGACGTTCCGGTTTGTAGTTGCGGACGGATGCTCATGAAATAGAACATGCCCACCACCAGCAGGACCGAAGCCGCCGCCAGCCATTGCGCGGTATTTCCCTGCCACCACCGGTGGGGTTGCCCGAGGGAAGGCGATTGGCCATCGGGATTGATTTCCTGTTGTATCCTTTCCCATAGCTTTTCTTCCAACTCCGGCTGCGACAAATCGTCGGAGAGGACTTCTTCCTGGTCGAGGAGCTCGTACCAATGGTCAATGAGTCGCCTTTCGGCGGGCGTACAGGAATTGTCCAGATATCTTTGCAAGAGGGAGATAAACGATGGTCGGTCCATGGGCAGAGAGGAAAGACGGCATGCCTCGTGGTAAATGTTACCCGACAGCCTGTTGTTACTATATAAGTCAACTTATTGATAAGATGACCGCAAATAGTAAAGAAAAATAATTGAAAAATTATATATCAAGAGCTAAGATGGGGAGATTTACTTGATATTATCCTATCAGGAATTGCGCCTCACAGCAGGGCAGAGAGCAGAATTTCAACGGCTACGAACTCCCGCAAATGCTGCCGGAGCGTGCGCAGTGACTGCGAGACATGGTACTCGACGGTACGCTCGGGGATGTGGAGTAGTTGGGCTACCTCTTTGACTGTGCGGTGCTCCAATCGGTTGAGCCGGAAAATTTCGCGGCTTTTCTCGGGTAGGTGCACCAGTCCGGCCTCGATAGCGTTGTAAAGGTCGTGGTAGGCCAGATTATTGTCAGTTTGCTGACCGGGATCTGACTGGAAAGTAGTATCGGCAAGGCACTCGTGTTGTTCCCGAACGAGCCGGGCTTTGATGCAGTTCAATACCCGGTATTTCACTGCCTTGAACAGGTACTTTCGGATATCTTCAATCTGAGCCTGCTCACGCCGCGACCAGACATCCACAAAGATATCCTGTACGAGCTCTTCGGCGCTTTCCTGCGAACCCAGCTTGCGAATGGCCGTTGTAAGCAGCGGCTTCCAGTAGCGTCGGTAGATCTCCCGAAACGCCCCTTCGTCGCTTGTCCCTAACCGTTTAACCAGGAGCGCATCGCTCAGTTGGGCATATTCCATAGCGAAGAAATTTAGAACGTTACTTCTCTGTCCATCCGAAAGGAATGACAACAGCTCAGGCTGGAACCGAATGCTTTACTATCGGGCAGGTGAGAATGACATTCTTGCAAATGAAGGAAAGGGTGTTCTTGATAAAAATCAAATTTTGATCCCAATATTTATAAAAGATTTTAATAAACAGTCCTCTACTGTCCAAGGCCGGATTGTTTTTTGATAAATCGGAAAAAATAATCCAGCTGGTTTTAGTCCCGGTTACTTCAAATCAAAGACAGTTTTTTTTTGGTTTAATGGCCCTACCGCAGGCCGGCCCGCCGGCAGTACCTTGCCAAACCAACCGGAAGCGTTAAATTTGTATTTACACGGGAGTGCAGGTACACATTCCCTATCAAACAGCAGTAAAATCAGATTCCATTGGCAAAGTCAGCACGAAAAGAAACTCCTCTCAATAAGCAATACAATCAAATTAAGGCTAAGTACCCCGGCGCATTGCTGCTCTTTCGGGTGGGCGATTTCTACGAAACCTTCGGCGAAGACGCCATCCGGGCGTCCAAAATCCTGGGGATTGTCCTGACCCGGCGTAACAACGGTGGGGCGCAGGAAGAACTGGCGGGTTTTCCACACCATTCGCTGGATACCTACCTGCCCAAGCTGGTGCGGGCCGGCGAGCGGGTGGCTATTTGTGATCAGCTGGAAGACCCCTCCGTGGCGAAAGGCATTGTGAAGCGGGGTGTGACCGAGCTGGTGACGCCGGGCGTGTCGTTCAATGATAATGTGCTGGATGTCAGGAAAAATAACTACCTGGCGGCGGTACATTTCGGCAAGGAGGAGCAGCTTGGACTTTCGTTGCTGGATATTTCGACGGGGGAGTTTATGGCCGCGCAGGGCAACGCTCCCTACGTGGACAAAATGTTACAGAGCTTTTCGCCTTCGGAAGTGCTGTTCTGCAAGAAAAATAAGCAGGAGTTTATCCAGCTCTTCGGCGATAAGTTTCACACCTTTACGCTGGAAGACTGGTGTTTTGGGGATGATTTTGCCTTTGAGAAACTTACCACGCATTTCCGGACCACAACGCTGAAAGGCTTTGGCGTGGATACTTTGCCGCTGGGCATCGTGGCGGCGGGGGTGATTATTCACTATCTGCTCGAAACAGAGCATAGGGAGATCGGCCACGTGAGCCGTATCACGCGTCTGGAAGAGGACAAGTACGTGTGGCTTGACCGCTTTACGATCCGTAACCTCGAACTGGTGTACCCCCAGCAGGAGGGGGGCGTGCCGCTGATTCAGATTCTTGACAATACTGTAACGCCGATGGGCGCGCGACTGCTGCGGAAGTGGGTGGTGCTGCCGCTCAAAGAAAAAACGCCCGTGGAGGAGCGCCTCAATACGGTAGAGATGTTTTTACAGCAGGAAGAACTACACGAAACCCTCCTGCAAAACCTGAAACAAATCGGCGACCTGGAACGGCTGATTTCCAAAGTGGCCGTCCGGCGGATCAGTCCGCGGGAGTTGGGGCAATTGAAAAAATCTTTGCAGCAGATAGCGCCTATCAAAGAATTGCTGGGTACCGCCAATCCTGTTTCTGACCAACAGGCCGATGTTATGGAAGGGTCGGTTGTGGCGGTGAAGCCAAATCGTTCTTCCACCGTTTTGCGTAAGTACGCCGACCAACTGAACCCCTGCTCGTATCTGCTCGAAAAAATTGAGTCAGAACTTCGGGACGATGCCCCCGTCGCGAGCAATCAGGGCGGAATGATCCGGAGCGGGGTAGACGCCGAGCTGGACGACCTGCACAGTATTGCCTTTGCCGGTAAGGACTACCTGATAAAACTGCAAAACCGCGAGACCGAAAAGACGGGTATTTCCTCGCTGAAAGTGGCCTATAATAAGGTGTTTGGGTACTACCTGGAAGTGACCCACGCGCACAAAAACAAGGTCCCCGCCGACTGGATCCGTAAACAGACGCTGGTAAATGCCGAGCGCTATATTACCCCTGAACTTAAAGAGTACGAGGAGAAGATTCTGAATGCGGAGGATAAGATTTTTGCCATTGAGCAGCGGATTTTCAACGACCTCGTAACGGCCGCTGTGGAGTATATTGGTGCTATTCAGCAGAACGCCCGCATGGTGTCGGTGCTGGATGCGCTGGCGTCATTTGCGACCGTGGCGCGTAAAAATAACTACGTGAAGCCGGTGATTACCGAAGGGAAAGAACTGGATATCAAAGATGGTCGCCACGCGGTGATTGAGCAGCAACTCCCGCTGGGTGAAAGCTACGTACCCAACGACCTGTTTCTTGACGACGAATCCCAGCAGATTATTATCATTACGGGGCCTAATATGGCGGGTAAGTCGGCCCTGCTGCGGCAAACGGCCCTGATTGTGCTGATGGCTCAGATGGGTAGCTATGTACCCGCCCGGGCTGCCACGATTGGTCTGGTAGATAAGGTATTTACGCGCGTTGGCGCCAGCGATAACCTGAGCCGGGGCGAGAGTACCTTCATGGTAGAGATGACCGAAACGGCCAGTATCCTCAACAATCTGAGCGACCGTAGCCTGGTGCTGATGGATGAGATCGGTCGCGGTACCAGTACCTACGATGGTGTATCCATAGCCTGGGCCATTGCGGAGTACCTGCACACGCATCCGCAGTTTCGGGCCAAGACGCTCTTTGCCACGCACTACCACGAGTTGAACCAGCTGGCGGAAGATTTTCCGCGGATCAAGAATTTCAATGTAGCCGTGAAGGAGGTGGACAATAAGATTATTTTCCTGCGTAAGCTAAAACCCGGCGGCAGTGCGCACAGCTTCGGTATCCACGTAGCGCAGATTGCCGGTATGCCGCAGCTGATTGTGCTGCGGGCCAGTGAGATCATGCAGCACCTGGAAAAGGATCATCTGACTGAAAACCGAACCCAAAAGGTGAAGGATATGCCAAAAAATAATTTTCAGCTCAGCATTTTTGAACCCAATGACCCCAAACTGGAAGAGTTGAAGGAGAAGCTGGCGCTGGTAGATGTGAATACGCTGTCGCCGATTGAGGCGTTGTTGAAGTTGAATGAGCTGAAGCGGCTCGTGGAGTAATGGTTTGTGGTACGGGCGTCTCGCCCGTCTTTTGATATTGAATGACTATTTTTTTACTATTCATATATAACGGGCGAGACGCCCGTACCACATGGAATATAAGCCAGAATATCGCCGATACCTGCCTCACTTCCAGCCAGCGGGAGTTACGTTTTTCGTAACGGGGAGGCTGTACGGCAGTCTTCCACAAGTAGCTTTGGAAAAATTGAAGGAAGAGAAAGAAGCTGCTTACCATCGTATCAGGCAGGAATGCAAAGATGAGGTAGTCCGCGACGACGAAATCCGCAAACTTCATAAACGCCATTTCGCTAAATGGGACCAGTTTCTGGATACTAACACACATGAACCGCAGTGGCTAGGGATTCCGGAAGTCGCGCTCATTGCCAAAAATGCCTTTCACTATTTTGACAATAAGCATTATACCTTGGTAGCCTATTGCATAATGCCCAACCATTTCCATTTGGTGTTAGATACCTCAGACGAAGTTCGTTATACTAAGCCTTTGTATGCCATTATGCACAGTTTGAAAAGCTATACGGCACATGAAGCCAATAAAATTTTAAACAGAACTGGTCTGTTTTGGCAGGAGGAAAGCTACGATCATGTGATCAGAGACGGTCGTGAATTCCAAAATACCGTAGCCTATACTTTGGAGAATCCGGTAAAAGCAGGGTTGGCCAAAGAATGGAACACCTTTCCTTTCTCGTTTGTAAACGAGGATTATCTGTAATGCGGTACGGCCGGGCCGCCGCCGCGGCGTCTCGCCCGTTCTTGCAAGATAGTACTCATTGAAAAAGTATGCTCTTAGCAAAGACGGGCGAGACGCCCGTACCACATTATGCTTTCAACATGCCCTCAAAAATCCGCTTCTGATCCATCAGCGCGGCCACCTTATCCTTAGGGTCGGTACGGCATTCGAGCAGAATCCAGCCCTTGTAGTTAATATCCTTGAAAAGGTTCATCAGCTTCTGGTAGGGGTAGTCCGACGAATCCAGCTCACGGACGTGTACCGTATCGCCGAAGCGATTTTTTACCAGATTAAAATTATATTCGAGTCCCTGCCCGATCAGATCCTCCTGGTTACAGTTCCAGCAGACGGTAGCGTTCCGGTTCGGGCAGTTGTCCATAATCGTCTTGATATTGGGCAGTTCCTGGGTTTCGTTGCCGTGTACTTCCAGCCGGATCTGCTGGCCAAAATCGGCGGCGTAGGCGCCCAGCTCGCTCAGTGAGCGGCCGATCTGTTCCAGGGTTTTTTCGTGGGGCACCCCTTTGTGAAACTGATTGGGCTTCACCTTCACGCCTGAGCCGCCGATGTCGGCGCTTAGTTTAATAAACTCCTTCGTGCGGTCGATATTCGCTTTCAGCTTAGCCGGATCAGGCGAGTCGTACTGCTCGTTGGTACCCATACCTACAATCTTCACAGGGCTATCGGCAAACTTCTTCTTCACCTCTACGCGTTCCGCGGCCGAGAGATTGGGCATCACCTTGTGGGCGTGGTCTACGCGGAGTTCCACGCCGTTGATTCCCGTTTTGGCGCAATTGGCAATCAGGGTAGGCACATCCCAGTCTTTCCCCCAGAGGTAGGTGACCAGCCCCAGCTTCATTTTTGATTTTTTGAGTACTTCTATTTCGGCAAAGGAAAGGGCGGGAAGCAGCGAAGCGGCCGCCAGCAGCGACAAATCCTGAATAAATTCTTTGCGGGTCATCGACTTCATGGACAATGGGGTTTAGTATTTTGATTAACGGGTTTTCTTATAAAAACAAGACGAAGAGTTAGGGTAGTACACCTTACCGGCTAATAAAGCAAAAATGCCGGCGGTACTACCCTAAAAAAACACTGTCAGCACATAGAGCGCTGACAGTGTTGAACTAAAAAAAGTAGATTGTAACGCTGACAGCGTTGCTTAGGCAGCAAACACCCGGTCCATGCGTTGGCTCACATCGGCCAGGCGGGCGCGGTCGCCACCACTCACCTCGGCCGAAGCCCAGCCCGAGTAACCAATTTTGGCCAGGGCCTTATTGACCTCGGGCCAGTTGCAGTCGCCCTCCATGATTTCTACGTTGAAACCCTTCCAGATACCCTCGTCAGACTGTTTTTTACGGCTGTACTCTTTAATATCAAGTTTCATGATACGCTTGTCGAGTACTTCGATCCAGTGCTCGGGCCAGCCGTAGCGTACCACATTGCCGACGTCGAAGTACCAGCCCACCAGCGGGTGGTTGATCTCATCCACGTAGCGGGCGGCTTCCAGGGGGCTCAGCAGAAAATTGTTCCAGACATTTTCGAGAGCTATTTTGATCCCCGTTTTTTCGACTGTGGGTATAAGCTTCCGGATTTCGGCCTGCGAGCGCTCGTAGGCATCCTTATAGCTCACCTTGTCATTGACCACCCCCGGCACGAGCAGCACGGTAGTGCCGCCGTACATCTTGCAGTCATTCAGGGCGGTTTTCATAGACTCCACGCAAGTGGCCCGCACTTTCGGGTCGGGGTCCGACATAGGAGATTTCCAATGCACCGAATTGACCACCCCGGGAAGTTCCAGGCCGGTTTTGTCGCGTGCGGCCAAAATTTCCTTGTGGTCGAGGGTATGGGGTGAATCCAGCTCCACCCCGTCGTAGCCCAGCTCTTTCAGCATTTTGAATTTATCCATGATGGACATATCTCCCTTCACCATGCCCCATTTCAGGCTTTTCCTGACCATAGGCCGGGCCGGGGTAGCAGTGGTTGGCACATTGGCCCAGAGGGGGTCCGTTACACCCAGCGCAGTGGCTGCCAGGGCGGTATTTCTCAGAAACTCTCTACGTTGCATACCGGTCAGCTGAAAGGTGTAAAACCTGGCTTAGCCACAACGACTTCTGGCGGGGTAGATTTGAAGTCGAACGAATCCGGAGCCAAATCTTCGGTTGAGTTCATCGCATCCTCCCAGGTAATCTTCTTGCCCGTATACGCTGCCATACGGCCCATGATGGCCAGCATGGTGCTTTGTGACATCCATTCGCCATTGTTGATAGGCTTGCTATTCCGGATAGAGGCGAACAGTTCGTCGTGTTCCGTTTGGTACATGTCGTTTTGCTTACCGGTGTATTTCCAGGGATTAGCGCCTTCAATGGCGTGCACATTGCGCGAGCAGTCAACCATCGCCTTGCCTTTGGTACCAAAGCTCTCTACGGCGTAGCTGCGCTCGGTGTTGATTTGCTGCCGCGACATATGGAAGCCCTTTACCCCATTGGGATATTCGTAGGTAATGGCAAAATGGTCAAAAATATTTCCGAACAGAGGGTCTACCCGTACCTGACGGCCACCGGTACCTACCGCGCTGATGGGCAGCACGTCGCCCAGCGCCCACGACATCATGTCGATGCTATGCACGGCCTGTTCCACGATGTGGTCGCCCGCCAGCCAGGTGTAGTAGGTCCAGTTGCGGAGTACATATTCCATGTCGGTCCAGCCAGGCTGCCGCGGAAACGACCAGAGGTTTTCGGTATTGTAGGTATTGTAAATGGCCATTACGTCGCCAATAGATCCATCCAGAATCTTACCAAAGGCGGCCCGCTTGGGTTCGTGAAAGCGCCAGCACAGGCCCGATACCAGCGAAAGGTTCTTTTCTTTGGCCAGCTTGGCGGCTTCCAGTACTTTTTTCAGACCAGGCGTATCAACGGCCACGGGCTTCTCGCAAAAAACGTGCTTGCCGGCATTGATGGCGGCGGTCAGGTGCTCAGGACGGAAATGGGGCGGGGTAGTCAGGATCACCACATCCACACCCGAATCAATAACTTTCTGATAGGCATCAAAACCAACAAATTTATGGCCTTCATCTACCTTTACCTTGCTTCCGACGGCCTTGGTGAGGGCTTCCAGAGACATATCGAGGCGATCTTTAAATATATCGCCCATCGCGTGCAGTACAACATTTGGGTCAGCGTTCAGGGCTTGCTTGGCGGCTCCTGAGCCCCGTCCTCCACAGCCAATCAGGCCTACTTTCAGGGTTTCGCTATTGACACCGGCAAAGGCACGGTTGGAGGTAATAATGGCCGGGAATGCACCGCCCGCCAGGGCTACGCCGGCTAGTTTTAGCACATCTCTGCGTGAAGTAGTCATGAAGATAATTGTTAGGAATAAAACATCAAAAAGGTTGGGGTGCCGGCAGGTCTTGTCCGGTACGACTTGTCAAATATGCTACTTATTTTTAATTTATTTTAATAATAAAGCATTCTTTTCGTCATCTGCCCACGATGGGCCAGAAAGAATCCAGACCTTTGGCAACTAACAAAACACTAAGGTCTTATCTTAAGTTTAGCTAAGGTGAGCCTTCTCATTTCTGGCTAGTACTATGAAAAGCAGTAGGATAGTATTTTCTAAGGTAATTCAGGCAGTATTTTTCTGTTTTTTAGTTACCCAGGTGTGGGCCCAATGCCCGGCCTCCCTGGCGCTGCCCGGCGAGTACGCCGAGGGACAGGCCTCCCTGACGCTCAGTGGCTGCCTGCCCCTCAATGTAGTTATGAAAAATGATATTCCCGGTGCTACCGCTACCCGTACGCTTTTTGACTACCGGGGAGGTGCGCTTGCGCCGGGGAGCTTATCGCCAGACAATGTACATGTGTACAATCAGCCGGGGGTATATACGGTAGTGCAGGTGTCAGAAACGGCGGATAAAAAGTGGGTAACCTGCCGTACAGTGGAAGTGCTGGATACCCTTGCTCCTGTGGTGAAGGCCATTCCGTGCGCGGAGGGGGGCGTGCAACTCATCTTTGAGCAAACGCAGCCTACCCCGTACCCAACCTATCAGATCGACTGGGGCGATACGGAAACAAAGGGCTACACCGGCTTTGGGAACAAAATTGGCTATAAGTACGATTCGGCCAGTACCTACACCATTCGGGTTCGGGGGGTACATACGCCGGGACAGTGCCGCGGGGCCATCCGGCAGCTTACCATCGCGCTACCCAAAACGATGGACCCACCCGCGATCACCGAGGCCAGGGCTATGTCGGCCGAGGAGCTGCTGCTTACCTTTGAGAACCCCCTGAAAGCCGATCTGATATTGGTAAAGGGGACACCCGGAGGCGTATTTGAGACAATCGGAATGCCGGTAGCCAGTACGGCAACGTCGGTTGTTACCTCCGTAGAGCTCTCCGGAAACGCCTGTTTTCGGCTTCAGCCGGCCGATACGTGTTTGGCTCCCCTGCGCTCGCCTCCGGTATGTGCGGCCGCATTTGCGTTGGAGGGGCGGCCCGATCAGAACCGACTCTCCTGGCAAATCCCCGCCAGTCCACCGGGTATGACGGCAGTTATCTACAAAGACGAGGTACCCTGGAAAGAGGTCACAGCCCTGGGGGCTACGGCTTCCATTGTCGATCAGGAGTTTCTCTGTGGCAATGAGGTATGTTACCAGCTGGTGGTTCGGCACGATCGGTTTACTTATTACGGACTAGCCCGCTGCCATCAGGTACCCGAGGAAGACTGCGTGGTGCGCCCGCCCCTTTATATGCCAGATGCTTTTTCGCCCAATGGCGACGGCATCAACGACCTTTTTCAGGCGCTGGGGGTACGTTCCTCCGACTATGAGCTACGAATATT
>CATMVR010000013.1 GCA_950075905.1 uncultured Persicitalea sp.
AATCAGCTTGGTGAGGGTAGCGCCACCCACCATGGTGTCAGCGGCTACTTTTTCCAGCTTATCGGTGGCAATAAAACGGCTCACGGGGATACCGTTGTAGGTAGCCAGGCGCGTCAGCGGAATCATGGTCGTGTCGCCATGGCCACCGATCACCATGCCGTGGATGTCGTTGGGCGATACGTTCATTTCCAGCGCCAGGTAGGTCTTAAAACGGGCGCTGTCCAGGGCGCCGCCCATGCCGATGATCCGCTTCTTGGGGATACCCGACTCGCGCAGGGCGAGGTAGGTCATGGTGTCCATGGGGTTGGATACCACCACGATAATGGCCTTGGGGGAGTGTTTGAGGATATTTTCCGTCACTGACTTCACGATACCGGCGTTGATACCGATGAGCTCCTCGCGGGTCATACCGGGCTTGCGGGGTAGGCCTGAGGTGATCACCACTACGTCAGAGCCTTTGGTTTTTTCGTAGTCGTTGGTAGAGCCCACGGGCTTGGTATTGAAGCCCAGCAGGGCGGCGGTTTGGTACATATCGAGCGACTTGCCCTCGGCTACTCCTTCCTTGATGTCGAGGAGTACTACCTCTTCGGCCAGTTCGCGGCGGATGATGTTGTCGGCGGTGGTGGCTCCTACGGCTCCGGCGCCTACGACGGTTATTTTCATGCTGTATTTTGAATAAAAGCGTTAGGAAAAAATTTCGCCCTAAAATTAGGACACATAATTCGTTAAACCCTACTTAAATGGCTGTTTTTTGCTAAAAAAAGGGAGTAAAGCTAGCTTTACCGAGAATTCTACCCTTCATTTATCCTTCCTTTACGGTAGCCGGGAGGGAATTCTGGCAGGCTATTTATCCATAAACTGTTTGAACCGGTATTTCAAGCCGTAGAAAGGAATCACTTTTCTCCACCGACCCAGAACTTTACATCATCCCAATAGATTTGCAAGGTTTTGCCTTTGCTTTTCATGAAGGAAATCAGGTCTTTGGAGGTATACAGCTTGATGGGGTTAAAGTCCGTGACGCCGTCGGGACTGGGGTCCTGTGAGTTATGAGTCAGGCGGGTCAGGTCAAAGACTACCTGCTCCTTTTCGCCCTCGGGCGTGATGGTCATATAAAACCGACCCGTGCTGGCATCGCCTTCCTTATAGTAATACTTCATCGTGAACCACTTTTCGATGGGTACCTTCACCGCCGGGTTGGTTTCGGCCCAGAGCGTGGTATACTTCTGGCTACCGTTTGCGAAGAGCTCGCAATCCTGCGCATCGAGAATGAAATGCAGGTCGCTGGCCTGGGCAGTGGGCTTGCCGATGCCCAGCGTGATCCGGAAGCGGTGGGGTACCTGCTGGCTCCACGTAATGTTGTTCCAGAACTCCGCGATGGTAAGCCAGTGAATATTTTTGGGGTAGGTTTTGACCGTATTGAAATCCTCCGGCAGGTACATCCGCACCGACTGCGTAAATTCCTTCATGCCCTTGTTACCGTACAGATTGGCCTGAATACGTCCCTTGGAATTATCCACGTTGGGGCCATCGAGCCAAAATTTTAGCACCTTGTTGGTAGGATTGCCCGGCTCGGGAATGATGCGCGCGTAGCGCTGCGTGGTATCGCCGCCCTGGTACTGAATGTTGAAATTACCCACCAGCGGGTGGTTGTCCAGATCAGTAACCCAGTCGTTGGGTTTGGGCAGGGTCTGATCCGCGCCGGTCAGGTCTTCGTCGCCATTGCTGCGGCCTGTGACTTTTACTCCTTCCTCAAAGCCGGATTGGAAGAGGAGGGTGCCGGTGGGAGGGGTGTTCTTGACTACCGTGCCGGGCTGGCAGGCGGTACATGCCAGGAACCAAAAGACAAGGATAGAAATGTTTTTAATCATAATTTAATTACAAGAAGGAAGAACGTATCTATAAGACGAACTATTCTGGAATCTTACCTTAGGGCACACCGGTACGATACGTAAAGCCAGTACCAAAAGCGGCTTTTTTTACTGTTTCCATCCATCCGGTCCTTTCTGGCGTACATATAAAAGAGGTTGCAAGATGATTGTTTGCCAGGAGAAAAAGGAGGCATCATAGAGGGGCACTGCAATTTTTTTTCGTCCTCCATGGTTATATAGGCGATACCAACCACTTTGTAGTCATCTATGGCAAACAGCTCTTTTACGGCGCAGATTTTGCGTTCTGTTTTTTTTAAGAAAGCCACGGGTAAGGCCGGGCGGTACGCTTCCAACGGGGCCCGCTTGTTTGAACTGGCAAAAAAGGTAATCGCGAAATCGCAGCAGAAAGGGTTTAGAGAGGGCATGGCCGAAGCCCAGGGGCAGGTGCAGCTGCTGGTAAGGCTCGTTCGGGCGTACGCTTCGGGCGAGTACCGCAAGCTCCCCTGGAAAAGTTTATTATCAGTGGTGGGGGTGCTGATTTACTTTGTATCGCCCATTGATTTTATTCCGGATTTTCTGCCCATAGTGGGCCTGACGGACGACCTGGCGCTGGTTTTCTGGCTGTTCCGGACCCTCAACGACGACCTGACAGATTTTAGTCAGTGGGAAAAAGAAAACAAAACGATCAACATTGGATAGCGCCCGGTGTTTTGATTCGTGAAAAGATTAATTAAATTTGTATTCATAATAAAACAATCAATAAAATGGAATTCGGATCAATTTTTGCATTCATGGGATTGGGAGGTCAGGAGATTTTCCTGGTAGCCCTGTTTATTCTTCTTTTCTTCGGAGCTAAGAAAATCCCTGAGCTGATGCGCGGACTGGGTCAGGGCATCAACGAATTTAAGAACGCTACCAAAGACGTAAAAGAGAATATAGAGAAAGGCATGGAAGATTCCTCAACTACCAAGAACTGAGGAGTTCCTATATAGCATTTCTTCCACAGAGCCGATTTGGACCAGACTTGCAAAAGTCCGGCCCAAAACGGCTCTGGTTTTTGTTTGTTCATCCCTAATTCTCCCCCCAATTGAAAGAGTACCTGACGCTGGCTGATCTACAGCACGATTTGCGTGCAGGAAATTGTACCTGTGTGGAACTGGTCGGCCACTACCTGACCCGTATTGAGCAACATACCCATCTGAATGCCTTTGTGGAAGTGTACGCCACGGAAGCCCGGCAACGGGCCGCCGAGGTAGACGCCCGCGTGCAACGGGGCAAGGCCGGCCGTTTGGCGGGCCTGGTGCTGGGTATCAAGGATGTGCTCTGTCATGCTGCCCACGGCGTGCAGGCGGGCAGCAAAATTCTCGATAGCTACCAATCTCCCTTTACCGCCACGGCCGTACAGCGCCTGCTCGACGAAGATGCCATCATCATTGGCCGGCAAAACTGCGACGAGTTTGCCATGGGTTCTTCCAACGAAAGCTCGTACTTCGGACCGGCGCGCAACGCCGCTGATCCCGACCGTGTGCCCGGCGGCTCGTCGGGCGGCTCGGCGGTAGCAGTGCAGGCTGGCCTTTGCCACGCTTCGCTCGGCAGCGACACCGGCGGCTCGGTGCGGCAGCCCGCGGCCTTCTGCGGGGTAGTAGGTATGAAACCTACCTACGGGCGGGTGTCACGTTGGGGCCTGCTGGCCTATGCTTCCTCGTTTGATTGCATCGGGCCCATCACCAAAAGCGTGGAAGATGCCGCTCTGCTGCTCGAAATTATGGCCGGGGCCGACGACTTTGACAGCACGGTTTCGAAGCGCGAAGTACCCGCTTATTCGCAGGGGCTTACCTGGGATTCTGGCCGGAAAGCCCGCGTGGCCTACCTGCGTGAGTCGGTGGAGAACGAGGCGGTGGAGCCGGAAATCCGGCAGCGAACCCTCGCCGTGCTGGATCAGCTCCGCGCGCAGGGCCATACCGTAGAGCCCATAGAAATGCCCCTGCTGCACTATGTACTGCCTACTTACTATATTCTGACCACGGCCGAAGCCAGCTCCAACCTGTCGCGATTTGACGGCGTGCGGTACGGCCACCGCAGCGCTGCGGCGCACAATCTGGAAAGCCTCTACAAAAAATCCCGCACGGAGGGTTTTGGCGCGGAGGTGCGGCGGCGAATTCTGTTGGGTACCTTTGTTTTGAGCGCAAGTTATTACGATGCATACTATACGAAGGCCCAGCGCGTTAGAAGATTAATAGGTCAGGAAACCGAGCGGTTGTTGCACGATTACGATTTTCTGATCTCTCCCGTAACCCCAACCACGGCTTTCAAACTAGGTGATAAAATGGAGGACCCCTTGCAGATGTACCTGGCAGATATATTTACGGTACAGGCCAACGTAGTGGGAGCACCGGCCATTTCTCTACCCAATGGTCAGGACAGCAGTGGGTTACCGATCGGTCTGCAAATTATGACCCGAGCCTACGAAGAGGAGAATTTATTTTCTTTTTCTTCTTATGTAACTGATATAATTGCGAATTTTGCTAAAATTGATTAGTATTTTTTCGTAAAATTACACTTTCGTAAAGGAAGTATATTTGAATAATTGGTCTTATTAAAATTATCTGACGCTGATGAAGATTGTAAAGCGAGTTGTGGGTCTGGCAGTAGTAGCTTTGGGTATGTTGAACGTTCCGGCCGGTATAGCGGCACCGGCGCTGCTTCAACAGGAAGTAGACTACGAAACCGATACACTTGGAATCATGACCGATTCCCTGCCTGAGGTTCAGGTACCAGGTATCAAGGTTCCCGGAGAGATCATCAAAGAACGGTTGGTCATTCTGCAAAAAAAGATTCCGCTCGTATACCATGAGGTGTCTCACTACTTTGTGGAGTACTTCATCAACACCAAGCCTGAGTTTACGCAGCGCATGATGGAGGAGAAAAATCTGTATTTCCCCATCTACGAAAAAGCGCTGGCCAAGCATAAAATGCCCGACGAGCTGAAATATCTCTCCATGATTGAGTCGGGCCTTAATCCCAAAATTATTTCTTACGCCGGGGCGGGTGGTCTGTGGCAGTTTATGCGGGCTACGGGGCGTGAGTTTGGCCTGCATCAGGATAGCTACATCGACGAGCGCTTCGATCCCGAAAAATCCACCGAGGCGGCCTGCCGCTACCTGCGCCAGCTGTACAACATCTTCGGTGACTGGGAAATGGCCCTTGCCTCCTACAACGCCGGCCCGGGCAACGTGAAGCGCGCCATGCGCCGCAGCGGGGGAGACACCTTCTGGTCGGTGTACGATGCCCTGCCCAAGCAGACTCGCGGCTACGTGCCGCAGTTTGTGGCGATTTTATACATGATGCACTACGGCGAAGACCACGGCATCAAGCCCCGTACCATTCAGTACCCAATGATTGCCGATACTATTCAGATCAATGGCTACCTGAATTTGCCCATGTTCTGCTCCCTGAGCGGAGTAACGATGGAGGAAATCCAGAAGCTGAATCCGCAGATCATAGGTACCGTTCTGCCCGACCATACCCGAAACTTTATCCTGAAAGTACCCGCGCAGAAGTTTGCTGTTATGCAGCCCAACCGTTTGGCTATTTTGGATTCGGCTTCCAGAAGAACCACGCCGGGAGTGATGCTCGCAGTGGAAGAAAGCACAGAGTCGGGCTACGTTACCAAACGGGTGAGCCATACAGTGCGGAGCGGCGAAACCCTTACGTCGATCGCAAACCGCTACCGGGTCAGTGTGACCGAACTAAAAAAATGGAACCGGATGAAGAGCAGCCGGCTGCTCCGGGGGCAACGCCTGACGATTGTACGGCAGGTGCGGGTGACGAAGCCCAAGCCACAGCCCGTCGAAACACGACTGGCCTCGACCAAAACAGAAAGCACCCAGCCAGAGACCACCGAAGAGGAGGAGACAGAAGCCACCGAAGTCGACGACGAAGAACTGGTAGCTACCACCACCGAACCGGTAGTGGAAAAAAAGGCTCCCAAAGCCCAGGCTGTTACCAAACCGAGCGTACACGTGGTGCGCCGGGGCGAAACCCTGACAATCCTGGCGAGCCGCTACGGTGTGAGTGTGAGCGACCTCAAAGAGTGGAACGACCTGGCGAGTGGCAAAATCATGCTGGGACAAAAATTGCAGGTATCGGGCACGGGCAAGGCGGTATCAGATAACACGGTGGTGGTAGCGGTAGCTAAGAAAACCACCCCGCAGATCAAGCCTAAGTACCATACGGTGCAGCGTGGCGATACGCTCTGGACGATTTCGCAGCGGTACGGCCTGACTATCGACAAAATCAAGCAGGCTAATAAGATTAAAGGAAACAGCATCAAGGCGGGTATGAAACTCCTGATCTCGGGTTAAATCGTACTATTGCCCCGCAAACACCATCCGCTCACTCTTGCGGGTGGTGTTTTTGTTGCTATATTGCCAAAAAAAACGAAAAAAATGATTGCGTACGTTGAGGGAAAATTAGCCTACAAAGATCCGGCCTATGCCATCGTTGACGTTCAGGGGGTAGGCTATGAGGTACGCATATCGTTACAGACCTACTCGTCGCTGCCGGAGGTGGGTCAGAAATGCAGGGTAAATACGTTTCTGAACATCCGGGACGATGCTCACGTTCTCTTTGGTTTTGCCGAGCCCGACGAAAAGACCCTTTTTCTGGATCTGGTGAGTGTGTCAGGGGTAGGCCCGGCTACCGCCCTCGTGATGCTTTCTTCCCTCTCTTCCTCGGAAATCCGCCACGCCATCATGAACGAAGACCTGCGGATAGTGCAGTCTATCAAAGGTATCGGCTCCAAAACCGCACAACGGGTTATTCTGGAACTGAAAGATAAGATGCGCAAGGAGTCCCTGTTGGCCCCGGTACCTTTCCTGGCCGGAGTGACTTCGGGAGGACAAGTACGGAGCGAGGCGCTGGCGGCTTTGGTGACCCTCGGCATACCCAAACCGGCGGCCGAGAAAAGCCTGGATGCCATCCTGAAAAGGGAGGGGGATCAGCTTACGGTAGAGCAGCTCATCAAGCTGGCCCTTCGGTAAGCACCCGACATAATTTTTACCCTGTTCATAGAATATTGGCATCGTTTTGGCCGTTTTGTGGATAGCACCCAAAAGCATGCCCTACCAGACCCTCATTAACCAAGTGCGCTAGGCTTTGTCAGGAACTATTTACCAATTTCTATTTCGAACGGTTACCATCACGGCGAGTGCGTACTTGCTAGTCAGCGCTTCCGGTAACTTCATGGCTCCTCGTGCGGAGGAAGGTAGTTCTGTATGGGCTATACAGGCCGATACAGTCGTTGCTGATACAAGCGGGGAAGGCCTGAAAAAATCAGGCCGGGGGAATGCTTTGCGCTGGCAGGATTTCTACCGCAACCGCTTCTCCGAGCCCCGGCCGCGGTCTACCTTCTACCTGAAAGACCCGGACAATATCACTACTAATATGCAGCTGGACACGACCGGCCGCGTGGTAGTAACAGAGGACGTCATGACACCCAAGGGCTCGCTCAATTACCGCCCCACCGAGAGCCTGGATCTAAAAGCCTACAACGAGATGCAGCGCCGGCGCGCCTTCGAAACCCTCATGCGGGAGTACTCGGCGCGGCTGGATGGAAAAAGTGCTATGGGCGGGCGCGGCCTCTTGCCTAAGCTAGACCTGCCACCTGCTCTCGATAAGCTGTTTGGGCAGGACTTCATGAA
Organism: uncultured Persicitalea sp.; assembly: GCA_950075905.1. Classification (GTDB taxonomy): domain Bacteria; phylum Bacteroidota; class Bacteroidia; order Cytophagales; family Spirosomataceae; genus CATMVR01. Next base: position 7,571 of record CATMVR010000013.1, read on the forward strand.
TTTCAAGCCCAATGGCTTTGTGGCGCTGGATTTTGGCGTTCTGCACCAGTTTATCGACAATCCGGCGGTGCCGGTGCGGCAGCGGCGCAATACCAACTTCATCTTCAACGAGCAGATCAACATAAATTTTAACGCCAACCTGGGCGACCGGCTGGGCTTTCTGACCAACTTTGATACCAAGGCGAGCTTTAACTTCGAAAACGCGCTCAAACTCAACTACAAGGCACCCGAAGAAAGCCTGATACGAAAAGTAGAGGCGGGCAACATCAGCTGGCCCATCAATAGTCAGTTGATTCCGGGCGTGCAAAACCTGTTTGGCCTCAAAACCGAGTTTCAGTTTGGCCGTCTGAATGCCACGATCGTAGGCTCGCAGCAGCGCTCGCGCAAGGAGCGAATCGTGCTCAGGGGCGGGGCCCAAACCAAAGATTTTGAGATCCGGGTAGACAATTACGACGAAAACCGCCATTTTTTCCTATCTCACTTTTTTCGCAACAAGTATGAAAGCGCGCTGAAAACACTGCCTGTGATTACTTCGGGCGTGACCATCACGCGTTTGGAAGTGTACGTGACCAACCGCACCACCACCACTGAGTCGCTGCGCAACCTGGCGGCCTTTGCCGATTTGGGCGAGCCCAATCCTTACAATGCATCGAACCCCAACCTGCAGCCCATCAACCGCACTCAGCCCGCGGGCAATGATGTCAACGGACTATATAAAAGCCTGCAGCAGAATGAGAACTTCCGGCAGGTAGATCAGGCTACATTTGTGCTGTCCAACGAGCTGGGCTTACAGAAAAGCGTTGACTTTGAAGTACTCCGTGGTGCCAAGCGCCTGATTGAAGACCGGGAGTACAAGTTCAACCCCGAACTGGGGTATCTCTCGCTGACCGTACCGCTGCGCAATGATGAGGTACTGGCCGTAGCCTACGAGTATACCCTCAACGGCCGCGCCTACAAGGTAGGTGAGCTGACCGAAGACTATCAGAACCGCAAAGACGACGAGGTGATTGCGCTCAAACTGCTGAAATCGTCCACGATTCGGAATAACACCCAGCTGCCGATGTGGGATCTGATGATGAAGAACGTATACGCCCTGGGCACGAATCAGATCGATCGGGAGGGCTTTCAGTTTCGGATTATCTACAAGGACGACCTGACCGGCATCGACAACCCCAACCTGCAGGAAGGACGTAACCTGCAAAACAAACCCCTGCTTAGAATCATGGGCCTCGACCGGCTCAACCCCGTCAACGACGTGCAGCCCGATGGTAACTTCGACTTTGTGGAAGGGGTAACGATCGACCCCCGCACGGGCCGGGTGTTCTTTCCGGTCCTGGAACCCTTTGGTTCCAATCTGGCGAAGTACTTCGAGCCCGACGAGGATATTCTCCGCAACAAGTACGTCTACGACGAGCTGTACAATACCACGCTTATCGATGCCCAGCAGGTATCGGAGCGCAATAAGTTTTACCTCAAAGGCTCTTACCAGTCGGCCGGGGGTACCGACGTGCAGCTACCTTATGGTGTGTCGGAGGAATCCGTGACGGTCACTTCGGGAGGCGTGGCCCTGGCGCCGGGCTCGGACTTCATTGTGGAAGCGCAGATCGGGCGCGTGCGGCTGGGGAATCCTAGCGTCCTGAATTCGGGACGGGAGATTGTGATCGAGTTTGAGCGTCCCGATATGTTTAGCAACCAGATCCGTACGTTGTTCGGTACCCGACTGGACTACCTGGTCAGCAATGATATTAATATCGGGATGACGGCCATGCACCACCGCGAAACCCCGGCGGGTTTTCTGACCCGCGTGGCCCTCGGCAACGAGCCCACCAATAATACCATCGTTGGGTTCGACGCTAACATCCGCAAGGATGCCCCTTTCCTGACCAAATGGCTGGATAAGCTACCCTTGATTCAAACCAAAGAGCCTTCGAGCATTCTGTTTAAGGGCGAAGTGGCCAAGCTGTTTCCCGGCGTGGCGCCGCGCGTCAACAACCGCTCGCTGGTGGATGACTTCGAGGGAGCCCGTACCATCTACGACCTGACCCGGCAGCCCACCCGCTGGCGACTGGGAGCCACGCCCCAGCAATACCCGCAGGGTACTCTCACCAATCCGCTGGAGTACGGCTATCGCCGGGCCAAGATTTCGGCCTATACCGTAGATAATATTTTTGTGATCCAGGGCTTTGGCGCGGGGCTTCGTCCCCCCAACATCACTGACGCCGACCTGGAAAACTACTACGAGCGGCAATTCAATCCCCAGCAGCTGTTTCCGGGCCGGTCGGTACCCCCGCTGAACCTGCCTCAGAATATTCTGGACATTGCGTACTATCCCCGCGAACGCGGTATGTACAACTACAACCCCGACCTGGATAACGATGGCTTCCTGAAAAATCCCCGGCGCAACTTCGGGGCCATCAGCCGGGCCGTTACGTCCGACATCGACTTTGACAACGCCAACATCGAGAACATAGAGTTCTGGCTGATGGACCCGTTCATCGGCGGTGAAAAGGGGATCGTGCGCGATGGAATTGAGAACAAAAACAACACCACGGGTGGTAAGCTGGTGTTCAATCTGGGCGATGTATCAGAGGATGTAATTAAGGACGGTCGCTACAACTTTGAAAACGGCCTGCCGGTCAATGATGCACAGCCCGGAGTAAATGTAGACAGTACCGCGTGGGGCCGCGTGACCAAGCAGCAGTACCTGATCAATGCGTTCAGCAACGAGCCGGGAGCCCGCGAGAAGCAGGACATTGGTCTGGATGGCCTGAACAACGCCGATGAGCGCCGCTATTTCCGGGAGCGCTTTCTGGACCGGCTGCCCGCTACTCTGACCACTGAGGCCCGCGAGCGCATTCTGGACGATCCTTCGGGCGACGACTTCCAGTTTTACCTGGGCGCTGAGCTGGACTTAGCCGACAAGAAAATATTGGAACGCTACAAGGAGTACCTGGGTATGGAGGGCAACTCGCCCGAGAGCACGGCCAACACCAGTGCCAATATTACCCCAGCCGCCACCAACGTACCTGACGCGGAAGACTTGAACGTAGATAACACCATCAACGACAACGAAGCCTACTACGAATACGAGATTGACTTGAAACCCAATCAGCTCGAAATTGGCAAGGGGTATATCGTGGATAAGACCGTGGCCGACGGCGCCAACTGGTACCTGTTCCGGATGCCCATCAAGGAATTTACCCGGAAAGTGGGGCAAATAAATGGGTTCAAGTCCATCCGGTTTGTGCGGCTGTATCTTACCGACTTTGAGCAACCTGTGGTACTGCGCTTCGCGCAGCTGCAGATGGTGGGCCAGCAGTACCGCAAGTACCTCTCTGACCTCGACGCACCCGGCCTGCAGGAAGTCCCCGAGCCCTACGACGCCAAGTTTACGGTAGGTACCGTGAGTATTGAGGAAAACAGCCAGGCCAACAACGCCGACAAGAAATATATCTACGCCGTACCTCCGGGCTGGAAGCGCGACCAGGACTTTACCCAGCCGGCGGGAAATTTCCAGCTCAACGAGCAATCCATGAGCCTTTGCGTGACCGACCTGCGCGACTCTGATTCGCGGGCCGTGTTCAAAAACGTGAACCTGGACCTGCAATTTCGGGAGCGTCTGCGCATGTACATCCACATGCACAACGACGAGAACGAAAGCACGCGGGTAGGGGCGTTTCTGCGGTTGGGCACGGATTTGACCCAGAACTACTACGAAATTGAGGTAGCCAACCTGCGGGCTACCCCCGAGAATGTGAGCGCGCCCGAGGAGGTTTGGCCTATGGAAAACGAGCTGAATATTGCCCTGGAAGAGCTGATTGAGGCGAAGGCGCAACGAAACCGCGCCGAAAATCGGGCGATCAGCCTGCCCTACTCGGTAGTGATTACAGATAAAATGACCCTGCGCGAGTACAAGATCACCGTCGTGGGTAACCCCGATCTGAGCGCCGTGCGCGTACTCATGATCGGTGTACGAAACCCCAAGTCGGCCGATGAGCGGAGCAAAAGTTTCTGTATCTGGGTCAACGAGATGCACGTAGAAGGCTTTGACCAAACCGCCGGTGAAGCGGCGATTGGGCAGCTGAACGCCAAACTCGCAGACTTTGCTACTCTAACGGCTTCGGGCCGGATCGAGACCTTTGGTTTTGGTGGGGTGCAGCAGCGCATCGGTGAGCGCACCCGGGCTACCACCACCGAGTTTGGCATTTCGTCCAACATCTCCGTGGATAAACTCTTGCCGCAGGAGTGGGGATTCAGTATTCCGCTCTACGTCAACTACGACAACCGGCGCATCAGTCCGCATTTTAACCCCCTTGATCCCGACACACCTTTGTCCACCTCTCTGGACAATCTTGATAATTCCGAAGAGCGCGAACGCTACCGGCTGCTGGTGCAGGACAATACCATACGGCGGGGAATCAACCTGTCCAACGTCCGGAAAGTAAAAACGAAGCAGGGCGCCAAAAATCATTTCTATGATTTTGAGAACCTTGCCTTTACCTATGCATTCAGCGACCTGACCCGAACCAACATTCTGACCGAGATGTACGCCCAGCGGATGTACCGGGGGGGTGTAGCCTATACCTATGCCACGCAGCCGAAAGCTTTTGAACCCTTCCGCAAGTGGCAGACGGATAGTCGTTACCTGAATTTTATCAAAGATTTCAACCTGACGGTATTTCCTACCAGCGTATCGGTACGGGCCGACGTAGACCGGAGCTTTACCAAAACCCAGCTCCGCAACTCCGATCTGACCACGGCGGGTATGGAGCCGCTGTTCGAGAAGTACTTCTGGTTCAACCGCTACTACGATATAACCTGGAATCTCACTAAAAGCGTGGTACTGAGCTACAATACCGTGGCCAATGCCATCGTGGACGAACCCATGGGAGACATCAACACAGAGGCCAAGCAGGATACCCTGTGGAACAATCTGAAAAATCTGGGGCGGATGAAAAACTTCGATCAGCGCATCCGCCTGACCTACCGCCTGCCGCTCGACAAGCTACCGTTCACCGACTGGATGACGGCCGATTACAACCATACCATTGCGTATAACTTCCAGGCCAACGCATTGGGTATCACAGATTCTTTGGGGATACCTTTCGGTAATATTATCCGTAATAGCCGGGAGCGGGGAGTGACGGGTCGCGTGGATTTTGTAGCGCTGTACAACAAATTGAGGTACCTGCGCTTTGCGAATTCGCCTTCACAACAGAAGAAAAACTTTGCCCGTAGCCCCGGCGATGTGGAAGATCTGCCCGCACCCCCTAGCCGGGTGTTGAAAGACCTCACCCGCGTGCTGATGACGGTACGGGGCATCAACGTGAGTTATACGGTGCTGGAAACCACCGCCCTGCCGGGCTACCTGCGCACGCCCCGCTACTTTGGGCTCGACGATGTCAACGCCCCCGGCCTGCCCTTTGTGCTGGGTAGTCAGGATAGAAATATCCATGTACGGGCGGCCAACAACGGCTGGATCACCACGAGTACGGTACAAAACCAGCCGTTTCAGCAGACCATTCAGAAAAACTTCAACTTCCGTACTACCCTCGAGCCGTTCAAGGACTTCAGGATGCAGATCGAAGGCCGCCTGACGCGGCAGGACGCTTACCAGGAGTTTTACCGGCCTGAGGAGCCGGGCGGCGAGTTTGTGAGTCAGAGCCCGGTGCGCAACGGGCAGTTCAGTATGTCGTTCCTGTCGTTCCGGACGGCTTTTACCAAAATGAACCGCGATAATACTTCGCCCGTCTTTGATCGCTTCCGTAGCTACCGCGAGATTTTGCAACAGCGCCTCAACCGCGAGAACGATAGCAACGGCGAGTACAACGAAAACTCACAGGATGTCCTGATTCCGGCTTTCTTTGCGGCTTATACCGGTAAAGACCCCGAAACGGTGCGCATTTCGCCTTTCCTGGGTTTCCCCATGCCCAACTGGCGGGTCGACTACAACGGACTTTCGCAGTTGAAGCCGTTCAAAAAGATATTCAGCTCGTTTACGCTGACGCACAACTACATTTCCAATTACAGCGTCGGTAACTTCACTTCCTCGCTGGGCTACGAGGCGCTGTACGTCAATCTGGCCGTAACGGGCTACCCGCTTTCGGCCCGTACCAACGACTTCGGGCAGTATGTACCCGTATTTGTGATGAGCACCGTGACGATGTCGGAAAAGTTTTCGCCGCTGGTCGGCATCAACTTCCGGACGCAGAGCCGCATTACGGGCCGCATCGACTACAACCGCGACCGCACCGTAGCCCTGAACCTGTCCAACTCGCAGGTGGCCGAACTTTTCAACCAGGACCTGACCATCAGTATCGGCTTTACGAAAAACAACGTGCCGATTCCGTTCAAGATCAATGGCGTGAAGAAAAAACTGAAAAACGACCTGACGGTACAGGTGGGGCTGTCGTTCCGCGATACGAGGGCCATTCAGCGCAAGTTTGACGGGCAGAATATACCCATTGCCGGTAATATCAACTTCCAGCTGCGTCCTACGGTAAATTACGTGGTGAACAATCGTCTGAGCCTGCAATTCTACTTCGACCGTACCTTCAACGATCCGCTGGTGTCCAACTCGTTCTACCGCTCTACCACGGCGGGGGGCGTGCAGGTGAAGTTTAACCTGGCGGAATAGGGAAAAGAGCTGTCAGGTATCTGAAACCTGACAGCTCTGATCAATCTCAGGCCAGTGCGCACGAGCTATTCTCACCAGATACTCCGGCTTCCAACCGCTTACTTTGCCGGTAAAGTACTACGGCGATCAAGGCCCAGGTTGTGGCATTGTAAAGACCTCCAAAGAAAAAAACTGTGTTGGTTCGGTCAAAGATCGCGTGGGGTTATTTATTCAGACTGAACACCTTCCACCGGCCGGGGCCTAGCCGCATCCAGTTGCGATAGTCAACTTTTTTGACAAATTCTGGCTCGGGATCAAATACCGGTTTCAGTTTTCCAGCTACTTTTTCCTGCTCGTTCCAATCCAGTATTACGTAGGTGAGCGTATCCTTTAAGGCCTTCTTTTTCGTAAGTGTCTGTATAAAATTATCGTTCATTTCTCTGATAATTACATCGTTGTCAGCCTTATAGAAAAAGGGGGTGATGTCTCTTACGCCCGAATTGAGGGCATAGAAAAAACGGGTATCATCGTAGTAAAAAACTACGGGTTTGTGGGGTAGAACGCGGATGAATTTGTGGATTTCATGTGAGTTGTCGTAAACTCTAAACAGGCAGGCAACAAAGGCAAAACTATTTATAATCAGCAAAGGAGATAGGATTGCCAATGAATTTCGCCTTTTTTTGAAAACGCTTTGGAGGGTTTGCAATGCCCGTGCTATCATGTACGGAATGAACACAAGAACAGGAAAGAGGAAGCGGATTTCTTTATGGGAGATAAGGCAGTGGATCAAAACAAACAGCGAGAATACCCAGTTGACCGGATTCTTCAACTCGGTAAATAGGAAAAGGACGATGAGCCCAATCAATGTACCGTTGAGGAATATCATCCATTTGCTGAAATCGATAGTGGTGAAATACCACCACCAGGGTTCTACCCCAAAACTAGCCGCAACTCCTTGTAAAAGGTTGGCATTGAAGTAATTCCAGGCGGTGAGTGCCCATTCACCGTAGAACCACCGGTCAAACAGTACCCCCCCTGTGATAATCAAAACAAAGCTGGAAAGCATGATCAGCCAGTATCTAAACTGCTTTCCGTGAAATAGCAGTAGCCAGAGTGCCAGGCAGACCAGCATGATGGCCGCCTGGTAACGGAACAGAAAGGATAGTCCAAAGAGTATACCAACAATGAATACTGTACGCGCTGTAAGTTCTTTTGGGGGTATTCCTTTGAGGGAAGAGTATAATCTGGCAAATCCTAGCATGAAGAAGCAGGTACACCAGTTTTCGGAACTGAATCTGACGCCAATGACTGGAAATACATACAGGAAAAAAGTGCTGCCCAGAAAGACGTACCTGATCCAGGAAGTGCTAAGGTCTGATTTCAACGCATTGAACAGGGCGTATGAGCTATACAGGAAAAACAGAGCGCTTAGTAACCGGAGGATGAAGGCTTGGGAATAGGGATCTGTCAGGTGCAATACGCTGAGTGCTTCCAGAATGACCAGCGCCAGAGTGGGCTGAATCGTAGGCCTAAGTCTGGCTTCAAACTCCCAGGGGAGGTGCCTGGCCTCGATGAGACCTCGCTTGAAGTTGGCAAATTCGAGGATTTGAAAATGCTCATCGGCATGTAAATTTCCAACCATCACATAGGCAGCAATGGTGTAGGAAATTAACACAGAAAGGAGAATCAGTAGATGGATTTTACGCGTTACCATTCATAAAGAATTAGGCCGAAGGGTGTTTCTTTGAACTTATCAAAAGCTTCAAAGATAATGTGTGTATTTTTATCTTCATCACTAAAAAGTCGTAAATGCTTATGATTGAGGAAATTTACACGAATTTACAACTTTCCGGCAAAGAGTTGCTACTAGTTCTTCCTGGCTCGGGCGTATTGGACGGGCCAGGCTGCCAGTCGTTGGCAAAGCCGTCGGTGCTGCTGTACTGGCACATGGGCGATACACCGATCCGGTTTCGAAATTCAATTCCTCTGATTTGCAAAGGAGAAAACATAACACTTGCCATGAGGAGTCAATTTAGAAGGATAAAAACAAAAAAGGGAGCGCAGTCAGGTACCCCCTTTCTGCGCTACCTTGCACAACATGTTGTCAGACCAGCAAGTTTCCGGTAAGCTTAGCCAATCACTAACTCATCATAGGCGGGGCCCAGGCTCCGTTCCAGACCCGTACCCTGCATGTAGGTAACACCCGGTATGCTGGTAGTTTTCAGAATCTCTTCTTTGGACTTACCGGCCTTGATTTCTTTACCCACGTAGACCAGTAGTTTTTCGAGATAATCCCTGAAAAGCTTTATTTCTTCCTGGCCGCCCGTGATTTTCTCTGGGTCGAAGGCGTGGCCAAACACGAATAGCGTGTTTTTATCAAATGTTTTCAGAGTCTTGTCGAGCACATTCACCCAACTCTTCACGCTGGCACCGGCTGTGGCGTCGATGAAGGGGTAGCGCCCGTTAAACAGCAAGTCGCCCATGTGGGCAATGTTCGCATTTTCAAAATGCACAATGCTGTCGCCATTGGTATGGCCCGCGCCAAAATAGTGCATCCGAATGCTCTCGCCGCCTACTTTCTGCTTCCACTTATCGGTATAGGTTATATCCGGAAACAGATTTTTTTCTGCGGCATTCTGTTTCTCGGCCACGGTGCGCTGATTAGTGGCAGAATTAGCATGAGCTACAACGTGTTGGGCAATGCCCTTAAATGCAATATTGCCGCCCGAATGGTCACCGTGATGGTGGGTGTTGATCAGGTACTGAATGGGCTGCGTACTGCTGTTTTTGAGTGCCCCGATCAGGTGCTCCGACTGCTCCGGAAACTGGGAGTCTACCACCGCAATGCCCTGTTTTGTAATCAGGTAGGCAATAGTACCGCCGCGTTCTGTAAATACACCCACGCCGCCGCGCAGATCTTTCATCTTGTAGGGGTCTTCGGCCAGTAATTGGGCCAGCAGGTTTTTACTGCTCAGCAAGGTCAGGCCCGTCAGGGCGGATGCTTGGAGGAAATGTCTTCTTTGCATGGGTAATTTTGGCTTGAGGTGATATCGCAATATAACACACCGGGAGGAAAATGTTCACTGGGTGGAAGCTGCTGGTCAGTACTCAGGCACCAATATTCGGAAATACCGGCGTTGCCTAATCAAGTTTTACAATGATTCCCTCATCGCCACCTAGCTCGATGGAGCCCGTCAGATAGGTGCCCTCGCGCTCTATTTCGGTGGCCAGTACCACCTTTCCTCTGATCTCTTCGTGCTCGGACTTGAAATAGCAGGGGCGGTGCGTCAGGTTGAGCAGGATGAAGAAACGGACTCCTTCGGATTGCCGGATGTAGGAGATGATCTGATGATTGGCGTGTACCGGAATGTAATTTCCTACATGGAGGGCGGGCTCCTTTTGGCGAAGCTGAATGAGCTTACGATAGTAGTTCAGCATGGAAAAGGGATCGTCGCGCTGGTGCAGGACATTGACCCGCTGGTAATTGTGAGCCACGCGCAGCCAGGGCCTTACTTCAGAAAAGCCGGCGTAAGGGCTGTGGTCCCATTGCATGGGCGTCCGGGCCGGATCACGGCTGGCGTTCAGGTCGGGCATGTTCAGGCCCTGTGGGTCATGTACCTCCTCCTGCGGAATGGGCACATCGCGCATGCCCAGTTCATCGCCGTAGTAGAGGGTAGGGGTGCCCCGCAGGGTCAGGAGCAGCATGGCTGCTACCTTAGCCTGCTCAATGCCCACCCGGCTGGCAATCCGGATTTTGTCGTGGTTGCTGAGTACCCAGTTGGGCCAGCTGTTGGCGGGCAACACTCCTTCGTATTCGTCAATGGTGGCGGCGATTCGCTCGGGGTCCCAGGGAAGGGTGAGCAGCTGAAAATTAAAAGGCAGGTGGGCTCCCTGGTTGTCCTGCCCGTAATAGATAACCAGCCGTTGTACGGGCAGGTAAATTTCGCCAATAATGACCCGTTCACTGTATTGATCGGTTAGCTGGCGCATCATCCGTACAATATCGTGGACCTCGGGTTGGTCAGTGGAGTAAGTGGGAACCAGCTGCCGGAAGGTTATTTCGCGGGGGTCATAATCCGGATTTTGCGGGTTGTCCCGAAACTGCTGATCTTTGATCATGTGCCACATCACATCTACCCGAAAGCCATCCACTCCTTTGTCGAGCCAGAAGCGCATCACATCCAGCATGGCCTGCTGCACGTCGGGATTGCGCCAGTTGAGGTCGGGCTGTTCTTTGAGGAAGGCATGGTAGTAGTACTGCTGCGTGGTTGTGTCCCACTCCCAGCCACTGCCGCCAAACACACTCAGCCAATTGTTGGGGGGAGATCCGTCTTCCCGGGCATCGTGCCAGATGTACCAGTCGCGTTTGGGATTATCGCGGGAGGACTTCGCTTCCAAAAACCAGGGGTGCTGGTCAGAGGTATGGTTGGGAACCAGGTCAAGCAGGAGTTTCATGCCGCGCTGGTGTACTTCACTCAGCAGTTCCTCAAAATCGTCCATGCTGCCAAACAGGGGATGAATGCCCCGGTAGTCGGAGATGTCATAGCCAAAATCAGCCATGGGAGACTGAAAGATCGGAGAAATCCAGATCACTTCCACGCCCAGCCATTCAAGGTAGTCGAGCCGTTGCCGGATACCCCTCAGATCGCCCACACCATCCCCATTGCTATCCTGGAAAGACCGGGGATAAATCTGGTAAATGATGTTTTTTTGCCACCAAAGGTAGTTGTTGGTATTGTTCATAAGCTATCTGTTGAAAGGCTCAAAAAAACACAGGTATCAGGACTTTAACTGATTTACCCTGAACCACCGGTACCCGTAGGCATCCATTGCGATCTCCTGCGTGTTTTCGTCGGTTGGTTCATAGATGCGGTTGGCAAAAAGATCTACCAGCTGCCGGGGATGAAATTTTTTTGAGCTGATTTTAAATGCACAGGCTTTGTCCGCCAGGTTGTGGGCAAGAACCAGCGCATTGCCATGCCACTCGTAGGAGTGAACCAGTATATGCGGCCGATCCGACTTGACCACGCCTACCTCCCCCCAGCCGATTTCCCGGTTGTTTTTCCGGTTTCTGATCAAGGCCTTCATCCAGTTCAGCAGCGAATCTTCCTGGCGGTACTGCGTCTCTACGTTTACTTTTTTATAGCTGAAATCTCCCTTTGTAATCGTCTTGCGCATCACCTTATCAGCAGAGGCTGTCGAAAAGCCAGCATTGGATTCACTATTCCACTGCATGGGGGTTCGCACGCTGGTGCGGCCGGGCAGGTCGAGGTTTTCGCCCATGCCGATTTCATCCCCATAGATGAGTACG
>CATMVR010000014.1 GCA_950075905.1 uncultured Persicitalea sp.
TGCGGAAGATTGGAGCTACCGCTTCGTTCCCCTGCAGATAAACACCGCGAACACGACCTGTACCGTTGTCCAGGTTGTAGTAAGCCGATGCATTCTCCTGGTCGGGCTTAAATGCCTGTGGTGTGTAGCTGTCGGGTGGGAAGTAGGCATAGTGCTGCTTCACGTAGTTGCGCGAGCCGTGAAGCCCCTGCTCCTCGCCCGACCACAAAGCTATGCGAATGGTGCGTTTGGGTTTGAGACCGGCGGCCTGCAATATCCGTACGGCTTCCATCATGACGGTACAGCCGGCGGCGTTGTCGGTAGCGCCCGTGCCACCGTGCCAGCTGTCGAGGTGGCCGCCCAGCATCACCACTTCGTCTTTCAGGGCGGGGTCAGTACCGGGTATTTCGGCAATGACATTGGCCGAGGTCAGCTTGTTATAGAAGCTGGTTTTGACTTCGGCCTCGATGGTGACCGGAATGTTGTTTTCCAGGAGCCGGGCCATAAGCTGTGCGTGCTCGGGAGCCATCTCAAAAGCCGGACCGGCCATGGGGGCATCTCCCTTGTAGGAAGCGCCGTTGCTGGTAAAGAACGTACCGTGCCGGCCCGTCCGGGCCACAATCTCCATTTTTACCTTCTGGCTCACCAGAAAGCTGTCTACCCGATTGCGAAACGTGCGCATGGCGCGGTACCTTTCCAGCATTTCGGGCGTGAAGTTGCGGGAGCCGAACGTTTCCGAGTTGGTCATTTTTTCCAGTTCCTCCACGGTGTAGCGCTCAGCGTCAGCCTTAAAAGTGGGCGCCGCGTTGATATCGCTCTTGATCAGGATAATCTTGCCAGTAAGTTTGCCCTCGTACTTCTTCAAATCCTCCTCTTTATTGATTTCCACTACCACCACTTCGCCACTGATGGCCCCGGAGGTACTGCCCGTCCAGGCTTTGGGAATGGCAATAAAGGGCATGTAGTAGGGCTTGGTCATGGCAATGTAGCTTTTCTCTACCTGCCAGCCTTTGCCAAATTCACCCCATTCTTCCAGGCGGGCATTTTGCAGGCCCCAGTCTTTCAGCTGGCCCACCGACCAGTCGGCCGCGCGCTGATAGCCGGGCGAGTTGGTGAGGCGCGGACCGGAGGCGTCGGTAAGGCGGAAGGCGATGTCGGCTACTTTGGAGTTTTCGAGCCCTTCTTTTCTGATTTTTTGTAAAGCTTCCTGATTGACCTCCTGTGCAAACAAAGCAGGGGCCGCCATGAGCAGGAAAGCAAGAGGGTAGAATAGTTGTTTCATAGTCCTGTGAGTAAGTAGATTACTAAAAAATTTTTATAACTAAATCAGATTTTAACCTATTTGAGTGGCCGGGCCTTTACTCCATCGAAGGTAATCTTCACGGGATTGATGCGGCCGTCCTTGTCAAATGACATTTCGTCGATACAGGTGACGCGGTGGTTGCCGTCGGTTTCGCCCAGGGGGCGGCGGTGGTACACAATGTACCACTGATCGCGGCCCGGCACTTGTATCACCGAGTGGTGGCCCGCCCCGGTAGCTACCTGCGGGTCCTGTTGCAAAATCTTGCCCACACGCTCGAAGGGCCCGAAAGGGGAGTCGGCCACGGCGTAGGCTACGGAATAGTTGGGGCCGGTCCAGCCGCCCTCCGACCACATGAAGTAGTACTTGCCGCCGCGGATGAACATGAAAGGACCTTCCACGTAGCCCTGCGGGGTGATTTCCTTGAAGATAGTACCATCTTCGTAGGGTACGAAGCCGGTGAAGTCATCGTTCAGTTTGGCGATATTGCAGTGCCGCCAGCCGCCGTAGATCAGGTAGTGCTGCCCGTCTTTGTCCTTGAACACAAACTGATCGATGGGCTGGGCACCGTTGTAAAACTTGCCGATAAGTGGCTTTCCCAGGGGGTCTTTGTAGGGGCCTTCGGGTTTGTCGGCCACGGCCACGCCGATGCCTCCCAGCTCCTGATCGCTCTGAATGTCGTTGGCGCCAAAGAAAAGGTAATACTTACCGCCCTTTTCAATAATAGAAGGTGCCCACATGGCCTTTTTGGCCCAGCCTATGCTGGTAGTGTCAATGATCCGGCTGTGTTTGGTCCAGTTGACCAGGTCAGGCGACGAAAAGGCATCCATAAATACCTGCTGGTTGTAGGGAGCCGAGTAGGTAGGGTAGATCCAGTAGTTGTTGCCGAAAATAATGCCTTCCGGGTCGGCATACCAGCCGGGAAATACAGGGTTGCCGGCCTTTTTTTTGATTGCCTGGGCAAAGCCAACATGGCTGATCAGTACAAGGAAGAGGACAGGAAACAGTTTTTTCATGGATGACAGGTTTTCAAGGCAGAAGCAGGTGAAGCCGTAAATATACAAGGTGGCCGCCAAATGCCGGTCCGGTTTGTGGACCGGATGGGGGAAACCGCCCACTAATTTTTCGTCAGGATATAAAAAGCATTCATCCGGTAATTTTTCCACTTTGCTTTTAGGGTTGCAGAATGATACTCGGAAAAAGAGTTTGAAATTTATGTTTACCGATGGACTATTGTGAATTGGATTAAATGTAAATAAGGTAACAAAATATTAAAATTTCCCTTCTGTCAGATTCTTTATACTTGCCATAAAGTTTGGTATACTATTTGATTGTTATTGAAAAAGTTACTTTAATTCATTTACCAACGAATATTTATTCAATTAAAATATTATAGTTACTCATGTAATGTGTTTTATTACAACTATTTGTAACTTATAAGTAAATAAATATTTAATATGCACTATTCTTGCTCCTGATGTGGAGTGGACTTCTGTTTGGCATTGGTTTTGTCTACGTGTGCTTGTAATTGTATTCTTGCCAGAGTTACTCCCTGAAAGTGGCCGGCAGTAAAAGGGTGCAAAATATTTAATACACACAAAACCTTTATTTTATGAAAAAGCAGATTTATTTTACCTTCTTGGCATCATTTGTTTCTGTGTTTGCGATTGCGCAAACAAGCTCCAAAACTGAAACCGTAACCCTGAACCTGGCCAATGTAGTTGACATTGCATTGGCTTCAACGGCTGGTAACAGTTTTACCTTCAACGATGTATCTACTTATGATGCCGGTATTACAAATGCCAGTGCCACCACGCTTACAGTAAAATCTAACCGTGCCTGGAATGTAAACGTGAAATCCCAAACAGCGAATTTTACCAAGAGTGCCGGAACTACCGACATGCCAGCTAACGTCCTTTCTGTAAAGGCCAACGCTGAGTCGACGTTTCTGCCTCTGTCTACTACAGATCAGCTGTTAAAATCGGGCTCACGTGGTGGGGGTACTGGCGACAATGTGTTTGCCGTAGATTATAAGGCAACTCCCGCCTATAATTACGATGCAGCTACGTATACGATTGTGATAGAGTATACGATTTCTCAGCAATAGCTACAATACTCTGTTTGAAATTCAACTCATTGGAGAGAATGGTTCAGGGCCTTCTCTCCATGGTTTGTTCCTACACATCTCCTATTCTTATTGTTTGTGGCAAATGTGATCAGTACCTTCTTTTTGCGGGTAGTGTGCCTGTTGTTCGTTTTGTGCTATTGTATTGACAACAAAGCGAGTGCTCAGGGAAGCAGTATGTCCCAGCCAATTCAGGTTAGATTCCTGAAAGCGAGTATTGAGGTACTGCCAAACACCTTTGGTTTTAATTCTTTTACCCTCACCAATACTACTGGTAGACCCCAAAAGCTGGACGTACAGATTCAGGCTGACCGCAACTGGCAGTTGCTCCATAGTATCCCTTCGTTGATTGAGCTTGCGCCGGGGCAAAGCGAAACCTACTCGATGCGGGTATCCCCCCTGCCTGCCATCTCATCTCAGGAGGACTACGCGGTACAGCTCCGTATCAACTCAATGACTGAAAGAAGGGAAGAATCCCACTCTTTTTCAATGCGCGTAAAGAGTATGTCGCGATGGAGCGCTTTATTGACTACGCCTGAGGTACAAGTGAGTGCGGATTCAACGGCTACCGCTTTTGAGATAAAGTTTGAAAACAAAGGGAATCAAACTGAAAGATTGATTTATAAAATCGATTCACCATTGCATATATCATTGTCCTCGGGAAACAACAAGCTCAGCCTTGAGGCTGGAAAGGACACAGTGGTTCGGGTGCAGATCAAAACCAGGCCGGAAGTGCTTAGGCGCAATAGAGAAACAAATGTGAATATTTATATCAAAGGAGAAGAAGGTGAGGAAGTATTGTTGACCCAGAAAGTACTATCTACTCCGTGGTATATAAGGGAGCACCGTTCAAAATGGCTTACCGCCCCCCTCGTTATTGAAGGCAATATTTTGAATATGAACAGCAACGGTCAGGGGCTGATTTGGGGGTCAGTGCAGGGGCAGATTGTCCTGAACAAAGATAAGAGATTCGATTTTTCGTATCGTTCAGATAGCTACACGTCTAATTTTACTTCAAATACCGCTATAAGACAACTGTCTTATTTGTCTCCTAAATTTAGGGTAACGCTGGGCACCCAGATAGACTTTATAAATATGCAAATCAATGGGGACGGGATCGGTGTTGAATATACCCCGAATGAAAGCAAACAGCAAAGCCTGCGCCTGGTCAAAAGCAACATCAATAGTTCGTATCAGGTAATCTACACCCATGACCAACAGATTTCTCCGGTCCTTCGGTACAGTTCAAAAAGTGTTTTCAATAACGATATTCAGTCGCAATCCAACTGTGTCTTTTTGTTCAATGAAGTTAAGTGGCTCAAAGATCAGTATACCACTCTGACGGTTGAGCTGGGTAATAGCTACGAACGGCTGGGTCTAACGCGTTCGTCCCACTGGGGCACTTCTCTGGGGTATCGCTTGAATATCAGCAAAGATAAGTATTCACTGGTCTCCTCTTATACCTATGCTTCAAGCTATTTTCCCGGTCTGATTCGTGGCCTTCGTTTTGGCTCTCACGAACTCAGGTACCAGCCGGGAGCTTTTTTTATAAGTGCTTATGGTACAAATAATAGTCGTTTGCCTGCCATTCTAAACCCGCTGGAAAATACTTTTGATCCGAAGCTGGAATTTCAAAGTGAAGAATGGGGCGTAAAGCTGGGGGAATCCTGGCAAAAGAAGTTTTCATTGACCGCGGTAGGGAACTTTCAAAAATTACTGCAAACCAGTCTGACTGAGAGGGATGTAAGAGGGTGGGGAAGTAGCGTGACATTCACCTTTAACCCTACCCCCAGTCTCGACGCCTCATTGACGGCTAACTGGCGCCGTGCGGGTCTTGTCAATACTTCCGATCGGTTTTCCACTACGGGTTTGTTTGGCCAGATGCGGCACAAGGGAGTAGGTACCACCTTTCGCTATGTGGAAGGGCCTCAGTTTTACATGGATTACCTGAATCTGAAAGATGGTGGCTCGACGGCCCGGTTGATTCAGGCGTCGGTTTTTGGCGAATGGAGTACCAAAAACAAACATTTTCAGGCCCGTTACCAATTGATGTTTAATCAGACACCTACTCTTGCCGGAAAAATCGCCAATCGGAGTGATATCATCTGGAATTTGCCTGCACAGGGTATGTCACTGATCCTGTCTGGGATGACGGGGCAGCATCCGGAAAGAAATAGCCAGCCCATGTTCAATATTACTTTTCGTAAAATGTTTGATGTACCCCTTCCTCTGGTGCAAAAGTATGGGAATCTAAAAGTTATTCTTTACAAGGATCTGAACTACAACGATACGCTGGATGCAACGGATGAACGCATTGGCCGTACCCTGGTCACCATCAATCATCTTCGGCTCCGTTCAAACTCAAAGGGAGAGGTTTTCCTGAAAAACGTACAACCGGGGGACTACCTCGTCGATCTAAGCAATACCCAAACCTTGCGGGGGTGGTCTCCGAGAGAGGGGTTGAAGCAGTCTGTTGAGGTGCTGAACGATGCTTACCTGGCTATTCCTTTCAATAAAAGCAGATACGTGAGCGGCAGGCTTTCCGTAGAGAAAGATGCATACTCCATGAACTCGACTACCCTTGATGGGGTACGGGTAACGGCCCTGAGTTCAAAGGGTGAAACCCATCATGCTATCACCAATCTGGAAGGTGCCTTCTTTTTTAACCTCGCCCCCGATGAGTACATTATTCAGGTTAAGGAGGATGTCATGGGGAGTGAATACCGGATTACCGAGAGTAGTCAGAAAGTGAACCTCAATGAGAAAGAGACCTTTGAGGTAGAATTCAGGGCTGTACAACGCAAGCGTCAGATTAATATCCGCAAAAAATAAAAGGCATTACTTGGAGGTTACCGTAAATATAAGATTTACAGAATAGCTCCCGGTATGCACCAATTTGTCAGGGTGGGCCTTATAGCTCAGGGCAATTTTTTTAATACGATCTTCGACTGACAGATCGCTGCTCTGGCTTATGATAATCGGATCGGGACCTAATCTAACGTACTCTCCGTCATTGGCACGCACACTCAGAATGCTTACCGGAATTTCCCCGCCCTTATTGGTTTCTCGAAAATACCCCTCTTCTGCCCGTACAGTGACCACCCAATTCAGGTTAGATTTTATCGAAATGGCTGAGGCATTCACCTTTTCAATACCCCGCTGGTAAGCATCCTGGGCCTCAAATACAAAAGTGTTCCAGGTGTCCGAAGAGGTTTCCAGCGTACTGCTGACAATGGGATTCAGTTGCAGGCGGATGGTTTCGGTGGCTATCTGTACCACCTTTGGCTGAGCATGAGCTTCTAGTGAAATCAAAAGAAAAGAAACGAGAAGTGTGGTGACAAGAAGTTTCATGAAAAAATATAACAGGTTTACAGAAATTTGAATTTATTGGGTGGTTAGAGTATATACAAGATCAAGGGTATATAACCCTCCATTGTACAGGTAGCCCGGGGCTACTCTCAGGTCAATGGAAAAGGTATTGCCAGGTTGAGAACTTCCGCCCGCCGCTCCTGACCGCAGGGTTTGGGCTGTGGTGGTTAGCGTTCGGTAGGTACTTTCGCTATTCGTTTTAAACGAAATGACACCGGCGGGCAGGGTGTTGGACAGTCCTCCACCAGAGGCTGCAAAAAACGCGCCACTTGCTCTGATAGTAAGCAACCAATTCATATTTGATTTTACGACAAAGCTGGAGAAAGAACTACGGTTGATACCGCTCTCGTAGCTAGTGGTGCTATTGAAGGCAAAGGCCGAGGCATTGACGGGGGTAACCGTAAATTCGGCAAAGGTATTTAGCTGTAAGGTAGCAGTAGAGGAGGCACTAGTAGTACTTCTTGCATCTACTTTTTGCGCGTAGGAAGCGCTACACACCCCATGAAGTAGAAAAATTATGGGTACAATCAGTAGAATTTTCATGGTGTCAGGGAGTGGTAAGTGTGAAAGTTACCAGAAGTATATACTGACCAGGCAAATACGCATACTCAAGGGCTAAATGGCCAAAGTCAAACCGGTAGGTGTCCGTTTGGTTTCCCCGCAAGGAGTCCGAATAGAGCAGCTGATCAATAGAAGTTAGATAAAACGGAGTTAATGGCACATTCTTTGCGGGAGAACTGCTATCAAACTGTACGTAAAATAAATTCAAAGGTAACTGGGATGGACCGGCTCCACCAAAACGCTCCATTCTGACGTAAATGTCGTAGAGTGAATTTTTAGCTGCCAGGTTGAATTGAAATGCCTTATCGACAAGTTTGGGATTTTCGTAGTCGGCGGCAGAGGTATACGATAGGCTTACAGGCTGACTCGTTATATTTATGAAAAAGTTGGATGTTGGCTGAGCTTTGAGGGGCCCCGTTAGAGGGTACACCAACAGAATAAAGCTTAGCTTGAGTAAGCATACCCCTTTTAGGTGACATTTTTTTATGGTTGACATGGAGGGAAGTAAAAATTTGATATTTTGCAATTTATTGTTTCATAACCAAAAATACCCATTTATTCCCATGAGCCGGTATATCTTCATAATTATTTTATTCCTGTTGGGTTACACAGCAGTTCAGGCCCAGCGAATCAATGTTTTCCCTACTACGGTATCTTACAATGTATCCCGGGGAAGTGTCCAGAATCAGACGATCTACATTACCAATCCTACTACTACAAAGCAGGTGTTCCAGTTGAATGTAGCAGACTGGATCAGAAATGAAGATGGGTCACACACGTATTTTGAAGCTAACTCCCAACCCTTTTCCTGCGCAAATTGGGTAAAGCTAAGTACCAACCTTGTAGATGTGGAACCTGGTAAAACAGCGGAGGTTGTCGTTACTATGCAAGGGAGTGATAAGCCCGAAGACTTTGAGCGGATGAAATGGGCTATGCTATTTTTACAAAGCGTCATAGAAAAAAAGGGAGAGGATGCCAACAACCAAAAAGTCAATACGCAGATCAGGGAGGTGATCCGGGTAGGGGTGCACCTTTACCAGACCCCGGCCATCCTGACTCAGGATGCCGCCCAGGCTACAGCTCTCGAGGCAGATTCAGCGGAACTCGACACCTATTGGTTTAAGGTGGCTAATATTGGTAAAACGATGGTTAGTTGCAAAGCCTACCTGGATCTAACCGAGACTTCTACGGGACAGCAATATCGCTCTGAAATTACTGAGTTCCCGATGTTTCCCGCGGGCAATCGGAGAGTAAAGCTTGTGATACCCAACAATGTTCCTAAGGGGAAATACTCTATGCTGGCGATTCTGGATTACTCGGAAAATGCTTCGCTTGAAGCCGTAGAGAAAAATATAGAAATTGTGAATTGAATGAGTTGTGTAAGTATTAGTGTGAAACCGTGATCTGTTATGACCACGGTTTTTTTGTTTCTCCACACATAAATTGCCACTCAGGATAAAGGTTAGTGAGAGTACCCTTTTGGCCGGATACGGATAAAATGCATACATTAGCTTGTGAACAGGAAGTCCAGGCCCAGAACTCATAAGCTATGAATACGAATAAGTCACCCACTTTCAAAAAAGACTGGCGACACCGCCTGTACGTCATTATTTACGAAGCAGATACTCCCTCTGGCAAGCTTTTTGACGTGGTGCTGCTCTGG
The DNA here is from genome assembly GCA_950075905.1 of uncultured Persicitalea sp. GTDB lineage: Bacteria > Bacteroidota > Bacteroidia > Cytophagales > Spirosomataceae > CATMVR01. The sequence goes on from CATMVR010000014.1 coordinate 8,998, forward strand.
GTTATTCTGCTGAGCGTGGTGCTGGTAATGCTCGAAAGTGTGGAGGAATACAATATTCAGTACCGCAACTTTTTCAACGTAGCTGAGTGGGTCATCACCGTTCTTTTTACCATAGAGTACGTTGCCCGTATTATTGCGGTACGACAGCCGATGCGGTATATATTCAGCTTCTACGGGCTTATTGACTTCCTATCGACCATTCCCAAATACGTCTCTCTTCTTTTTGTGGGCACGCTGGTACTGGTGGCTCTTCGTGCACTGCGGTTACTGCGGGTATTCCGCATCCTGAAGCTGCATCATTACGTAGGGGAGTCACAATTCCTGATTCAGGCCCTGCGGGCCAGCCGGACCAAGATCACGGTATTCCTGTTTGCTATTGTGGTCATTTGCATCGTGCTGGGTACGGTGATGTACGTAGTCGAAGACCGCGAAAGCGGATTTACGAGCATCCCCAAGAGCATTTACTGGGCCATCGTAACCCTCACTACGGTAGGCTACGGGGATATTGCCCCCCAGAGTACCCTGGGGCAGTTGATCGCCAGTTTTATCATGATTCTGGGCTATGCCATCATTGCCATTCCCACGGGTATCGTTACCAGCGAGCTGACCCGTTCGCAGCAACTGGGACAGACATTCAACACCCAAAGCTGCCCCACCTGCTCGGCCGAAGGACACCGGGCGGATGCCCGCCACTGCTACCGCTGTGGCAACCCGCTGGAATAAAAAAAGGCTGGCTCCAATGGCCAGCCTTTCCCGGTTTGTTTAGTTATTTCTTTTGCCAGGCCCCGATGATGGCTCCCATGACGGCAAAGCTGATGGCACTGAAGCCGGCGTTGAGAACGGAGAGACCGATGGGCTTCATTTCGTAGGCGTTGTTGGTAAAAATATTGCCCCCCACGATGAAAGCCCCGATCAGCGCGCCGGTCATGGCGCCCGTTTGCCAGGTACTTACATTCATGGCTTTCAGAAGCAGGGCCAGGGCGTAGGCTCCCAGCAGGTACGTAATGAAGCTGATCACGTAGGCATCAATGGCCCCGCCGCTTTCGACCACCTGCGCTTCGGTTACTCCGGATAGCTCCATCCAGGGAGTTTGAAAGGCAATGTACCAGATGGCACCCAGGACAAACGTGGTAAGGGCGGCGACAAAAATCGCCAGGTAATTGATTTTGGAGGTAGTCATTCGTATAGAGGGTTAGGTTCACAAAAACTTTGAAAAAGTACAGACTTTTTGTGACTACTCAAAGTGAATGACTGACATATTGCCAAGATTATTAAAGACTTCCGGGTAGCTTGTCGTAGGACACCTCCAATGGGGGCAGTACCCACTTCGAACTACTTGCCACGCAAGACTACTATCTCTTTTTCCCAAACGGAACAATTAGTTTTTCGCCGCGCTGAGCGTAGTCGCGGCTTTTGCCGTTGGCCTGCATCAGAAGTTGTTTGCTGATACCGTACTTGTTGGCTACCACCCGCAGCACATCGCCGGGCCCTACGGTATGTACGGCCTGTACGCGTATGTTCAGTTTGGTTACGCCCGATTTCAGATCGGTCGTAACGTCCTTGATCTGGGGGTTAAGGGCTTTCAGCGTTTCTACGCTGAGGTTGTAGCGGTTGGCAATGCCAAAAAACGTATCTCCCGACTGCACGGTATGGGTTATCTCAGTACCACCCACATCAACGGGCTTCGGTTCGGGCTTCTTCTCAGGCGCTGGGGTGGGCTGCACTGGCGGGGCTGTTTCTTCTACGGACTCCCCGGCGCCCTGGGTAGTGGGCCTTACGGTATCGCTCTGGTCAGGTTCGGCCAGGAGGGGGTCTATGCTTCGTTCGAGGTTTGTTAGCTTACTGGTCGTATCGGGTACGATGTCTGTTACCTCTTCGGAACCCTGCGTGTCGTCAGTGATGTATTTGTAGCCGATCATAAACAAGGCTGCAATGATCACCAGAAGGGTAATCAGGGTAATCAGGGGTAATCGGGATGTTTCCTCGGGACGGATGTTCCTTTTCTTGGGTGTTTCGTCTTCCATACTAACCGTTTACTTGATAAAAGTGTGCCTGTTGTAAGCAAATATAGAGAATAGTCAGGAATTGACGTCAGAATTTGGCTTTCAGCTCTGCATTCATTTCTGCAACTTTTTCTTTCAGTTGTTCTTTGTACTGTTCCAGACGCGCGGCTACCGTCTCATCCGCACTTCCTATAATCTGCGCGGCCAGGATACCGGCATTTTTGGCACCATCCAGGGCCACGGTTGCTACCGGCACGCCGGCGGGCATCTGCAAGATGGACAGCACTGAGTCCCAGCCGTCGATAGAGTTGCTCGATAGGATGGGTACTCCAATCACCGGCAGGGTGGTCAGCGACGCCACCATACCCGGCAGGTGGGCGGCACCACCGGCTCCCGCAATGATCACTTTCAGGCCCCTTTCCCGGGCCGATTTTCCGTATTCGACCATACGCTCGGGCGTGCGGTGCGCGGATACTATCTCCATTTCAAACGCCACGCCCAGTTCGTTTAGTACCTCGGCGGCCTGCTGCATCACCTTTCGGTCCGACAGGCTACCCATGATGATTCCGACCATTTTTTAATTTTGAATGAGTGAATTGTGATTGAGTGGATGATAGAATGATAGCGGACGTCTCGTGGAATGGTATCTGACTACTGTGCTTTCCACTTTAAACTTTTTACTCATCAACTTTCTACTATAAACTCTACTTGCTAATAACCCGAATCGTATTTTTTACAAACTCTGCTTTTTGCTTCAAGGCTTCCGTGTCCTGGTCCATGATGGTGATGTGGCCCATTTTCCGGAAGGGCTTGGTAATGGCTTTGCCGTATAAAAACGGGAATACCTTCTCCGTGGCCAGTAGCGTTTCCATGCCTTCGTAGTAGGCCGGGCCGGTATGGCCGTCCTCACCCAGGAGATTTACCATCGCCGAAGGCTCGTACTGCTGCGTGCTACCCAGCGGCAAGCCCAGTATGGCCCGCCAGTGCTGCTCGTACTGTGAGGTGGCGTTGGACCGGATGCTTTGGTGCCCACTGTTGTGCGGACGCGGGGCTACTTCGTTTATTAAAATTTCACCCTCTTTCGTGACAAACATTTCTACCGCCAATAATCCCACAATCCCGAAAGCCTCCGCCGTCCGGCGGGCGATGTTTTCTGCTTCTTCGCTTAGCTGCGCGCTGATCTGAGCGGGCGCAAAGAGGTACTCTACCAGGTTATGCTCGGGATGAAAAACCATTTCCACCACCGGGAAAGTATTCATTTCCCCCCTGGGGTTGCGGGCTACTATCACCGCAATTTCTTTCTCAAAATCAATGGCTTTTTCCAGCAGGCCGGGCGCATCAAATGCTTTATCTACATCGGCGGCGGTGGCAATGCGCTGTACGCCCCGGCCATCGTAGCCGTCTTTGCCAAGCTTATGAAAGGCGGGCAGGAAATCAAGGTGTTGGGCCACGTCGGCGCGGGTTTCAGTCAGACGAAAATCGGCCGTAGGTAGCTGATTGTCCCGGTAAAACTGCTTCTGAATACGCTTGTCCTGGATCTGCCTGATCACGTTTGGCTGCGGGTACACCTTTTTACCTTCGCGTTCCAGGGCTTCGAGGGCTTCGACGTTTACTTTTTCAATTTCTATCGTGATTACGTCCAGCTCTTTTCCAAACGCGTACACCGTGTCATAATCCTGCAAAGACCCCTGCTGAAAATGCGGCGCAATGCGACTGCACGGCGCTTCGGAGTCGGGATCGAGGATATGAATGTCGAGGTTCCAGTCTACGGCGGCCTGCAAAAGCATCAGCCCCAGCTGACCACCGCCCAGAATCCCAATTTTGGATGAAAGCATGAAGGAATTATGAATTATGACGGGGCCGCCCCCGCGGTTCTGAATTATGAATGTTCCTTACTGTTTATGCAATGTTATTTATGCCCATACAATAAGTAGCACTAGCTGCAAAGTTGGGGGAAAAACGGCAGAATTAAAACCTCAGAGTCCCATTTCCCGTGGGTCGTAGCCCAATCGCCGGGCCGAGTCTTTCATGATTTCCAGTACTTCCGTATAGCTGAACAGCCGGCCGGCCAAATAGTCCTGCTCCTCTGCCTCGGCGTAGACCTTTTTGCCCTGCAGGTCACGGATATTCTCGTGCAGGGTGATCAATATATCCTGAAATAGCTCTTTTGAATATACTTCTTCGGGCATAGCGTATAGATAAATTAATATTTAATAAATAATGTAATTATCTAATAGTCAAATAATTATAAAGAGTATCAATTATTTGATGAATTTATGGACGGCTCATAATTACCATATTTTTAATAATTTTTAAAAAGTCTTTACATCTGCTTAACCACCATTCCCGATTGCTCTGCTGAAATTTGTGGCTGGAAAAGTTTAATCAGCTACTAAGCTCATTTTCAGTTCTTTTCTTCACATAAAACCAAATTGCTACAACGTATGAATCTACGTGTATTCCTTCCATTCGCCCTGTCTTCTTTTAGTCGGGCTTTGCTTAATCTACTGCTATTGAGCGTGCTTTGTTTCGAAGCCAGCGCTCAGACTATTCTCACGGGTCGGGTGACCGATCAGGCAACCGGCGAACCAATCCCGGGTGTCAGTATCATCGCAAAAGGCACCAATACCGGTACCAGTACTACTACCGAAGGTACCTACCGCCTCAGTGTGCCGGCTTCGTCTACCACGTTGGTGTTTTCCTTTGTGGGCTTCTCTACCCAGGAAATTGCTATCAACAACCGTTCCACCATCGACGTAGCCATGTCTACCGACCTGCGGCAGTTGCAGGAAGTAGTGGTTACGGCTCTTGGTATCAAAAAAGACATCCGCCGCACGGGGGTGGCCATTCAGACGCTGGATGGTGCCTCTACGGTAAAAGCCCGCGAGCCCAACGCCATCAACGCCCTGGCCGGTAAGGTAGCCGGTCTGACCATCGGTACGCAGCCCGAGCTGCTGCGTCGCCCCAATATTCTGCTGCGGGGAAACTCTGATGTGCTGTTTGTGGTAGACGGCGTACCCGTCAATTCCGATACCTGGAACATCAGTCCCGACGACATCGAAACCTACTCCGTCCTGAAAGGGGCTACCGCGTCGGCCCTCTACGGATTTCGGGGGAAGAACGGCGCCATCCTGATCACCACCAAGCGCGGTACCAAAGACAAGCGCGGTTTTTCGGTGGATGTAAACTCCTCTACCATGGTGGATAATGGCTTTTACGCCATTCCCAAAGTGCAGGACGAGTACGGCCCCGGCGACCACGGCCGCTATGCTTTTGGTGATGGAAAAGGCGGCGGACTCAACGACGGCGACTACGACGGTGGCTGGGGACCCAAGTTTGAAGGCCAGTCAATTCCGCAGTATGATAGCCCCGTAGACCCCGTCACGGGCGTACGGCAGGGTACTCCCTGGGTGGCACGTGGCAAAGACAACCTCACCCGTTTCCTCAATCCGGGTATTCTTTCTACCAACAATATTTCAGTGTCGGCTTCCAGCGAGAAATACAACCTGCGCTTCTCGACCTCACACACCGCCCAGAAAGGTATCGTGCCCAACACTAAGCTGAACATTACGAACTTCAACGTGACGGCTGACTACAAGTTTTCGGACCGTTTGAAGTTTGAGTCGGGTCTGCAATACAACCGGCAGTACACGCCTAATATTCCTGACATCAACTACGGCCCCAACTCCATCATCTACAACATGGTACTCTGGGCCGGAGCCGACTGGGACGTAGACGATATGCGCAACTACTGGCAACCTGGCAAAGAAGGGATTCAGCAAATATACGCCGAGTACCAGCGCTACAACAACCCCTACTTCATGAGCTACGAATGGCTGCGTGGTCACTACAAAACGGACATCATCGGCCAGGCCGCCATGACCTACAAGCTCACCGACTTCCTGGACGTAATGCTGCGCACGCAGGTAACCACCTGGAACCTGTTCCGCTCGGAGAAGTTTCCTTACTCCGCCGGCTCCTACGGCCGCGACGAACGCCGGGGCGACTACCGCGAAGACCGCCGCAACCTGTTTGAAAACAACACCGACGTGCTCGTTCGCTTTGACAAGGACCTGTTTCCGGGCCTGAACGCCAAGGTATGGGCGGGGGGTAATATCCGTAGTTTTGAGTATAACTCACAGTACGGCTCTACCGACTACCTGAACGTACCCGGTCTTTACAATTTCAGTAACTCGGCACGTCCAGTCCGAACGTCAAACTTCGCCTCGGCCATGCGGGTGAATTCGGCCTACTACTCGGCCGACTTTACCTATAAGGATTATTTTACGGTTTCCACCACAGGTCGGGTAGATAAACTTTCAACGCTGCCCACTGGCAACAATACGTTTTTCTATCCTTCCGTAGCGCTTTCTACGGTACTTTCCGACTATATTCAATTACCAGAAATTGTGTCGTTCTTTAAGCTGCGCGGTTCGTACGCCAACGTAAAAGATGGCCTGACCCGTTCGACTATCGGCACTACCCCCGCCCTGGGCGACGGCAACCCGATTGGCTATGGCGATCAGTACTACTCGCCTTACGACGGCCCTACGTACCAGAACGCCGCCGTCTACTCGACTCCCTTTGCCTACAACAACACCCCTTCGGCCTACTACACCAACACGCTCAACAACCCCAACCTGCAGCCTAGCTCTACGTCGCAGGCGGAGGTAGGTCTGGACTTCCGCATCATGCAAAACAAGCTCGGACTGGACGGTACCTACTTTGTATCCAACGAAGGTCCACGGATTTTCTCCCTGCCGGTTTCTACTACCACGGGTTACGGCTCGGCGCTGGTAAACGGCATCAAAACCCGCAAAACGGGCTGGGAAGTAGCGCTGACGGGTTCGCCACTGCGCTCGGCCACGGGTCTGAACTGGGACATCGTCGCCAACTACTCCACATTCAAGGAGGTATTGACGGAGATTTACCCTGGGGTAGACGCATTGAATACGTTCTTCCGGGTAGGCGATCGTCTGGATAAGTACTACGGCCGGGCGTTTGCCAAAACCGCTGACGGTCAGATCATCAACGACGCCTCGGGGCGGCCGATCTACCTGCCGGTCAGTCAGTTCCTGGGCTACGTGAATCCTAAATTTGTATTCGGTATCAACAACAAATTCAGCTATCGCGACTTCAATTTCAGCTTCCAGTTTGATGGTCGTATTGGTGGGGTCATCTCCAACTACGTGCAGCAGCAGACCTTCCGGGGCGGTCGCCACATTGCGACCGTGCAGGGTGCCATGGGCGAAGCCCGCTACCAGGATTACCTGGGCAACCGTACCTGGGTAGGCGAGGGCGTGCAGGTATCTAACGGCGCTTCGCTGAATTTCGATGCCGACGGTAAAATCACTAATCTCGACGAGCTGAGCTTTACCCCCAATACCACCAGGCAGTTTTTGCAGGACTGGGTGAGCCGGTACTACAACTCCAACGAAGGCAACCTCATGAGCCGCTCGTTCGGGATGCTGCGCGAGGTGGTGATTGGCTACTCCCTGCCCGCCGGTTTGCTGGAAAAAAGTAAGTTTATCCGTAACGCCACGGTATCGCTCGTGGGTCGTAACCTGCTGTATTTTGCCGAGAAAAAGGACATTGACCTGAACCAGTACATTTCGGGTGGTGCTTCCGGCTTGCAGACACCTTCTACCCGCCGGTATGGTGTCAACCTCAATCTTACCTTCTAAGGAGAAGCAGAAAAGTATTCAGTATACAATTTAATCACTCGTTGATATGAAAATTAGAAATTACATACAAATCGCATTCGTTGGGTTAGGATTGACCCTGGTAAGCTGCGAACAATCTTTCGAGGAACTCGAAAAAGACCCCAACCGGGCCGTATCGGCCCCCGCCTCGCTGGTGTTGCAGGGCGTGGAGTTTGACATGTATAACAACACCGGCCGACCGTTTAGCTCCGAGATGCGCTGGAACCAGTTTTACGCCATCAACTACAACTACTACGGTACCAACGAGTACCAGTGGTCGGAAGCTCCTAACCATTACTATACCCTGAAAAACGTGGTGCAGATGGAGCAGGAAGCCAAGCGCGCGGGAGCCGCCGACGTGAATGGCTACGCTGCGTTGGGCAAGTTCTTCCGGGCGTTTTACTTCGATCAAATGTCAGTACGCATGGGCGACCTGCCGGTGATGGAAGCACTGTCAGGTACTAATAACCTGACGCCGGGGTACGATTCGCAGAAAGCTATTTACGTGCAGATTCTGAAATGGCTGGATGAAGCCAATGCCGACATGGCGGCGCTGATTGCCAAGGGCGAGAATACCGTTCAGGGAGATTTTTACTTCAACGGCGACCTGCGCAAGTGGCAGAAAGTAGTGAACGCGTTCAAACTGCGGATGCTGATCCGGTTGAGCAAGAAAGAAGCCGATACCGACCTGAACGTGAAGGCCCGCTTTGCCGAAATGCTCAGTAACCCTGCCAAATTTCCGTTGATGGGCGGTATGTCAGATAATCTCCAATTCGTCAATAATATCTTTAACAAGTACCCGTCCAATCCTGATAACTTCGGTTTTGACGCCACGCGGCAGAACATGGCCAAGACCTACATTGATCTGCTCGTAGCCCGCCAGGACCCTCGCGTAATGGTAACCGCCGAACCCGCCGGTGCCGAACTGAAAGCCGGCAAACTCCCCTCGGACTTCACGGCCTTCGTGGGAGCGAGTTCGGGTGAAGACCTCACTGATATGTCGGAAAAGGCGGGCCGCAACAACGGTGCGGGCTTTGCGCCAGGCGTGTATTCGTTTCAGAGTCGCTCGCGCTACTACTCCAACTACGTGGGTGAGGCGGTATTCATTGTAGGCTATCCCGAAATGTGCTTCAACCTGGCCGAGGGCATCAACCGTGGCTGGGCCACCGGCAATGCCGAGCAATGGTACAAGCAGGGCATTCAGGCATCCCAGGAGTTCTACGGGGTAAAAACCGGAGCCCTCACCATGCGCTACTCCCGCACCGGTGGCCGCGATGCCGCCGATTTTGGTACCTATACAGTTAATTTTGACTTTGATACCTACTACGCCCAGCCTTTGGTGAAGTACAGTGGCAATACGGCCGCCGGACTCAGCCAGATTCTGACCCAGAAGTACCTGGCGTTCTTCATGAACTCGGGTATGGAAGCCTATTTCAACTACCGTCGCACGGGAGTGCCCACCTTCCTGACGGGCGTAGGTACGGGCAACTCCGGTCGCATTGCGACTCGCTGGCAATACTTCTTCTCAGAGCGCACCACCAACGAAACCAACTACAAAGCCGCCATCCAGAGTCAATTCGGAGGCAAGGACGACATCAACGATCCGCTTTGGATTTCAAAATAAGCGTCTGATTAAAAATAGGTTTGGTAATTGACAAAAAGCGGGGGTATCTTACTTCCGCTTTTTTACCTCATCCCCCCGGCCCCCTTCTCCTTGGAGGAGAAGGGGGTGGTCTCTCGCAAGGCACACCCCTCTCCTGCCAGGAGAGGGGCAGGGGTGAGGTCAAACGCTACCGAAAGGTCAATTAAATAAGTCCATCTAAAATTTAGTCCAAATGCGAATATTGCTTTTTCTTATCCTCCTTCTGCCAGTAAAAATAAACGCCCAGAAACGCGTCGTGGTCATCGGCCTCGATGGCCTTAGCCCGGACGGTATCCGCAAGGGAGATACCCCCGTGCTGGATTCCCTCATGAAAAACGGGAGCTATTCCATGAATGCCAAAGCGGTGTACCCTTCGTCAAGCAGCCCCAACTGGGCGTCCATGATTACAGGTACCTCGCCCGCCCACCATGAAATATGGTCCAACGACTGGAAACGTACAGACATCACCGATAAAGCCTACTGCGGCGGAGCCAAAGGGCAGCTGTACCCGACCATTTTCCGCGCCGTGCGTGAGCAGAATAAAAACGCCACCATCGCCTGCTTTTACGATTGGGACGATTTTGGCCGCTTGATGGAGGATGATGTGTGTACCGTGAAAATAGACGGAAAAGGTGAAGATGATACTGCCCAGCAGGCGGCTGAGTATATTGCTGCTAACGCCCCGCTTTTTACCTTTATTCACCTCGACCACGTGGAT
>CATMVR010000015.1 GCA_950075905.1 uncultured Persicitalea sp.
GGTAATGTCAAGAGCGGTTCCGTTTTGCTCATCATTCAGGGCATTGTTCAGCGTTACCGATTGCGCGTATAGTTCATCGGCTAACTTATAGTATAGCAAAGACTGCACGATCTTCTTTTTTTGGGCCGCGGTTTGGAATTGCAGCAGGTGCAAAGCTTCTTCACCACGGGCCGCGCCCAGGTCGGTTAGATTGGTCGGTTGCCGGGCGTCCAGGCCTGATTTTCCAAAGAACATGTCATAGATGTTATTGCCGCTGTTTTGGGCCAAGGCATGGTTCCGGGCACTACCATTGACAATTTGCTTTTCCAGTTGCTGCAAAAATGCCGCCGACACATAACCGCTGAGGTATTGGTTCACCTCTTGCTGAATTTGATTGAATACCACCAGGTCATTAAAGCGTATCTGACCGTCGCGTGAACGAATGGCTTTCAATTCAGAAACAGAGCGCATCAGCTCTTCGACACTTCGGCTAATCTCCAATTGGGCTTGGGTGTATATTTCGGTACCTTGAGCACTTTCTTCTATTCGGGCCAGCTTGGCCAGTTCCTTTTTGTTTTTATCCAGAATCTTTTTCAATTCCAGGAGCCGCGCCTTGGCGTACTTGTCTTTTCCTCCGCCAATACCCAGTACCGAAAGCCCCATTTTTACAATAGCCTCTACCTGACTATTAGCGGGAACGGGTAGAATCAATAGCGACGCCAGAAAGCAGAGAATGATTAACTTTTTCATTTTACGGGGACGAAAAACACTTTGAAACCATCTTGTAATTGCAGTTTTTGCCGAACCTCACGACGTCGGCCCGTTGTAGCAGCGGACGCCAGACCAGCGCCGAGCGAGGCCAGGGCATTGCCGGCACCCGGAATTTGGGTTGCACGATTGACCGAATGGCCCGCCGACCAGGCAGCCTGTCCGGCCGCTTGACTCAAAGCACTGTTAGTAGCCTGATCAACCTGTTGGCGGGAAGGTTTTTCGGATTGTACGGCCAGTCCTTCGTTCATGTCGAGGTCAAGGGCCCGCATCCGGACTGGAACCGCCTCCCCGGTAGCCAGAAGCCGAAGCGTGGTTATGTTGAACAAAGCCCGCGTAGCGTTTACCTGAGCGAATCCAACCAAAATGGACCCCTTCGGGGCAAAACGACCACGGATCATGGCATCGGCCAGCGTTCGGAACATTACACGTGATCCATTGGAAACCGTCTGATTGCCACTCACCACGCCAGGAATTGGATCGTTGGTTTCAACTTGGCTACGTCCGGAGGTAGGTATATCAGTTGCCTCGTAGTGATTTCCAGCTACGGTACCGGTAATCCCGCCCTCTGCCTTGACGGTATTGAAGCCCGCGCGCATGAGGTATTCATCCCGTACCTTATTGCGAAAAGGATCTTCGGTCGTTGCATATTCTTCTTTCGAACGAAGAGGGGGAGGAGTTTTCCCTGTCGAGTTGTTTCGGCTTCGTGGTTGTCTTGCCAATTGCTGGGAGCGACTCAATTCTTGTTGAACGGAAGCATCCTGGTGAATTGAATCAGCAACCCTAGACTTTTTGCGATTTTCTTCCTGCTGTTTGAGTGCTAGTCCGTAGATGCTGTTTACGTCGTCGTAGTTCATAGTTCGCATTTGCTCCTCATCAGCATAGTCGGTTGGCTGAGTATTATGGTTTCGCTCACGTTCGGCCACATCGATCGGTTCTGCTGGAACCGGTGCCATCTGTGCAGCCCGGAATCCGTTGGAGGAAACCGTCATTTTCCAAAGCATGACCACGATGGCAACAACGGCAATTGACCCAATCCCCACCGCCAGAATAGCCCTTCTTCGTTTCGTTGCTTTCGCTTTGTTTGGGGCATTAGGACGGACATTGGGGACATTTTCTTCCGGATCTTCCTCATCCAGATATTCATCCTCCTCCGCTGGCAAAAATTCCTCCTCTTTTATTTCCTCATTGACAATCTCCTCAACAATCATTCCTTCGTCTTGCCATTGACTGTCTGAAGGGAGTTGTTCCTCATTCTCATTATAGAAGATCTTTTCGTCAAATTGTTCTTCAAACCCGTCGGAATTCAACGAATGCACCTCATCATCGAATATTGGGGCGGGGATTTCTACTTCTTCCCGTTTAGTTGCAGTATCCTCAATTGCGTCGTCCTGCAACTGAGCTTTACGCTTTTTTCTTTTTCCAGTCATTCCAAATCCAGGTTGAGTTTGAAAAACGTTCTTTGTTGGTTTCCTTTTTAAACTTGTCGTGGCGTATGCCGGGCTGGGTTGGCCGGGCGTACAATACGGTTTTCATCGGCAGGCTCAGCGTAACATTACGAGTACCCCTCTTCTCGCGTATGTTTACGACAAACTCACTTCGACTTTGTGGCGCGAACTGTGGTAAAGCAAACCGCAACTGTATCTTTTGATCCGCCTCAACCCGGTCAGGGACCGTTTCAACGATCGGCTCCATGGGGTAGGTCTCCCCGTCGAGGTATATTCCCTTCCGTTTCCTGGCCTGGTTCTGATACCAGAAACTAACCTGATCAAGGAGGTAGGGCATGGCAGTTTGGTTCTGAATGGTAAGCTGGACGTAGGTATTTGTAGAATCGTGGAGCAGATGAGTGAGCTTGACCAAAATGCCACTGTTTCGCTCCTGATCAAAATTCTGGAGTGATCCGCTTAGAAGAGAATCCATCCTTATTTTCAGAGACCTTTCGGCGGTAAGTATTGATTCTTCTTCATAAATCGGTTGTTTCTCGATTAGAGTACCCTCTGCCGTAGGATTGAGTGAAGCAAGCAATTGATCACCATTAGGTACGCTGGCGGGAATGGTAGCCTGACCAGTTGAAGATACTATTGGTAGTTCGGGCGTGTAAACCTCAGTTTGAACGGGCCGCTGCATTTTGCTTATATCGACAAAGGCCGGTGGCGTACCGTCCGATACTTTCAAATATCCCAGAAAAGTTTCGTCGGAAGTCCTGACAAGCAGAGGCGTAAGCCGAGCCGAGGTCGTACGGGGCCTAACAAAAACAATGTTTCCCGATTCTATTTTTATCAGGTACTCCGGGCTAATATCCACCAGGGCCACCTTGGAGGGGAAAATCAAATAGGTGGTGGAGGTGCGGTTGACCTTAACCGTATCGGGCAGGTAGGTTTGCGCCGGACATCCTTGGTATAATCCCATGGCCAGCGTTAAAAAAAGGATTTTCTTATTCATTAAAATGTTTCGATTAGTGGTTTGCGGCTACTGCCCGCCCTTCATCTGATTGGATAGGACGCGGGTAGTCGATAAATGTGAAGGTGTCGATCAGGAGACCGTAAGGATTGATATCCGAGCGAAGTTGGCGTGAGAGCGTGAAACGTGCAGCCACGGGCTGTACCGCAATCTGATTGTCGTAGACCACCTGTTGCGCTCCCCAGACAAAGCCCTGATAGGGCTCGACGCTCATATCCACCTTGACCGAGTCGCAGGTCCAGTTGGTATGCGAGTTGTAACGATGGTAGTTTTCGAGTACCCGACCCCGTTTGAAGGTTTCGTATATCGCCCGGCCGTCGTTATGGTCCACTAGCTTCATACCATGATTCACCCGTTCTCGGAAAGTGTTGGCGTCATGTTGGAACATCAGATCCATGAAGGATCGAACCAGATTTCGCGCTTCGTACTGTGTAGGCTGAACTTGCCCGGCTGAAATCGCCGCATTGGTTCCGTTATCAGCGACCATATAGACTCGCTCAGCATTTTGGCTGCTTTCCCGTACATAGGCGTACAACCAGGCGACATTGCTCACCGCCAAAGCAACTATCAGGCCCAGGCAAATGATTTTCAGGGTTTTGATTAAGGTCGTTACGTTATTCGCTTGCTGCATCATAGGTATTCTTTTTATGATTCACGGTCGTTTTTGCGCTTGGGGTTGTCATTATATTCAGCCATGGCGTTGCCTCGCTCTGTGTTATGGTTTTTTGTTTTTTCAGTTGAATTGCCTGATGTGCTTCGTCTAGTGGAGGAACTACCCGAACGGGAACCTGAACTACGACCCGCCCCCGCCCCCATACGAATCGCGGTTTGAGCGGTACGGGCGGCGGCCCCGGGCAGGTTGGCCCCTTTGCTGGCAGCCCAACTTCCCAGTCCTCCGGCAGAAGTCATACCGCCAATGAAAGCGTTCGTCAAAAAGGGCGTAGCCAGGTAAGCCCCAATTACGCAGTAGTGGACAACCACCAGATTGAATACCGCTCCGAATCGCTCTTCCAGGGTGGCGTTGTTCATCATGTTATCGATGTGCGTATCCACGAGATTATCCACGTAGAAATTGACGATGCCGTCAAGGACACCAATGGTCATTGCCCAAAACTTGGCGTGAAGCAAGTTCCGGAACCAATAACCCATGGCTCCCTGCAGGCCTGGAATCATGGAAATCAGAATGGCTATCGGTCCTGTAATCATGAGAAAAACCGTGACCAGCACCTGCATCTTAGCAACGAAGGCCCGGATCAGCAGCGTCAAACCCTCTGCCACCAGCCTAACCAATTTAAGAATGACCATTTCCATAGAATTGCTCATCACACCAAGTACAATGTCGATATCCTTCTTCATCTGATCCGAGTCCCAGGACAGATCGAAATCTTTCCAGAGGTTATCGTTGGCGGTAGAGAAAGCCCCATCCACCTTGGCGGTCATGGCTTTCAGCGAAGCGAGTACCTCTTGCGGGTCTTTAGGCGAAAAAAGCCCGGCAACAAAGTCAATCATGCCCGTGACAATATTCAGTAAATCTCCGTACAGTGTCAGTACGATCGTCAGGATAATGGCCCTGATTAAGGGCGTGTAGTCGGTGGTCAGGTCAGAAGACGTGAGAAATGTACGGCCCAGCGCCCAAAAAAAATTGACCATCATGAGCAACGCTGCCAAGCCCAACACCTTCGTACGGATAAGGTCGCCGTTGCTAGCCATCAGAAAGCCAAAGGATTCTTCTTTCATGCAATAATTAGTTTAGATTATCCCTTCGGCTTTATCTTCGTTGTACTGGCGTACAGCGTACACGATATTCCCCTGGTAGGTCTTGGTCAAGTCACGCAGATGCTCCCGCTCGGCGGGCTTCGAAGTGAGCAACGGGTAGATACTTGGGGCGGCCTCCAAACGGTACACCTTTCCATGTTCCCCCTGCCGTATGAAGATTTCCCGCCAGGTTTTTGTTACCCTGATTGAGCGCATCTTCTCCACTTCGTGCCGGGTAAAGCCCAACACCGCCGAGACCCGATCAAGCTGCTTCGCATCCTGGTGGTTGAGGATAATTTTAGTATCAGCATTGGCCACGATCACCGGGCCAACGGTTGAATCCTCGATTTCCTTCACCCCTTGTGTGATGATGCACATCGAACCGTTGTTCTTACGAATGGTACGGTACATCATTTCTACAAAGTCTCCCATACCTTCTGATAGCATGGACCAGGCTTCATCCATATAGAGGTACTTCACATCTTTCGGAAAGCGGCGGATCACGTCCAGTGAAAGCTCCGTGATCAGCATGGTAACCACCGATTTGAGCAACTCATTGTCTTTAATCCGGGCCATGTCGAAGCATACCAATGGGTACGCGCTGATATCCTCGTTTTCACTTGCGTCCAGCACATCTCGGTAATGACCCACCACAAAGGGTTCCAGACAGGTGAAGAATTCAGCGAAATCGAACGCTTTGTTCCAGCGGATCAATTCTTCGCTGTTTCCATTGTCCTTCAAGTATTGATACAGGAAATCATAAAATCCGATCAGGCTGGGGACTGTCGTTGGCGGCTCGGGCTGAGCGTTGTACCATTCATAGTAGATCGGAATAAGCCGTACTAGCACCGAGCGTTCGGCCTGCCTTACTGGCCGCTTGTATCCCTTCCAAATAATGGCAAGCAGGGTAGAAAGGAAATTAATTTTGTCCCCATCCGGAATGTAGTTCCCATCCGCGTCCAACTGAATCCCAAAAGGATTGAACTTAATAGGCTTTTGCGGATCGTATTGGTAATAGCGTCCGCCCAGAGCGGTCATTAATGACAGATAGGTACCGCCGACGTCGATGATGATCTGCCTGTGCCCGGCCTCATAACGCTGCAGCATAAAATACCCCATCGTAAAGGATTTACCCGACCCCGTTGGGCCCACCACCACGCTATTCTGGTTATTCAGGTCGGTATTGAATAGATTGACCAAAACCGGGTTGCCGTAGCGGTCAGCGAGTAATTCTCCTTGATTGGCCGTTCGGTAGTTTGTCGCGCAATTAAGATAACAGGCAGCATTGTCTCCGGACATGAGTAGCCATCGATAATTCTGGTATCCATTGCCAGGAGCCAGGGCAAAGAAAAGATTGGTTGTGTCCATCGTTTCGACAAAGACGTCGGCTCCCCCCATCGCCCTGAATGCCGCAATACCCTGCTGCACCATTCTCTCCCGTTGCTTGTTATCCGTACTCCAAACCACCAGCGACAGATTAAGACTCATCAAGCTCTTGTTGTCCGTGCGGAGCCCGTCGATGTAATCCTCGAGTTCCAGCATTTTGATCTTGTTCTCATGGGTCATTAAGAAATCGAGATTGCGGTTGATCTTCTGCTCGAATTCCAGGGAGCTAATCATTTTTTCGGTATCTTCGATCAGGAAGCTCGTCACCAGTAAGTGCGGAATTTGCAAGTCAAGCGCCAATGTCGATATGAAGGGAGCTTCCACACCAGTCCGGCCAGGCTGGGTGTTGTGAATTACGGAAGGTTGACCAATCATTGTCAGCACATTGACCTTCTTTTCGCCCACCCCAACGAAGGTAGCATCAGGTTGAATCGACCGATTGAGTAGCGTAGGTTGACGGTCAAAATCCAAGTTAAAATATTGGAGAAAAAGGATTTCAAATTCTTCTTCGTTCAACCTCGTCAACCGTATCTGTCCGAGTGAAATGCTTTGGGCAAATTCTTCTGCTGCTCGTTCTGCTCGTTCGGCCAGCGCGTCTATACCATCAAAAGGATTTCTGAGCATTGATAATCCTAAACGCGCCCAAGTCGTATTGGCAGCATTCGTACGCGGTTGTCGTTCGTTTCCAAAAGAGAGGCACAGGTAGGCAGCGTGGTGTAATACCGGCTTATCCTGCATATGAATTTGCTGTTGCTGGGTAAATGGTACGTTTGTTTTCTCTCCTTGAACTTTGGGAATCCGGTGCCGTTTGGTATGGTAAGCGTCCAGTCTCTGTATGACTGTCCCGACAGGTAATGTTCGGGAGGCGCGATAAAAAGCGGAGCTTAATGCGTCGTACTCACCATCGGTGATGCTTTCCGTTTCCACACCTTCAAATCGGTAACAAATAGCAACTCGTCCGTCTTTTAGTACGGCTATTGCTCCGCCGTCGCCACTATTTTCAATACTGAACACGGGAAACACCGCGTCGTAATTGACTGTTTTTGCCACGAAGTTTGATGATTACGTGATTAACTTTTTTGGGTTGAAACCAAACCCAGGAAATCATTGATATCAGGAATGAGGGGTGTTTGTGGCGCTCGCCCCACCGCAGCACAAGCCACGACAGCACCAGCAATACCAGAATAATACCATATACGGCGCGGGGAACAGGAATAATGGTTCGGGCTAAGGACGCCAAAGTGATAAGGCCGACCAATAAGCAGACATACAAACCCAGTTCCTGCATCCGCATCCCGAGAATCCGGGTTGGTTTCTCCAAAGACTTTTGAACTTTCATACTTACCTGGTCAGTGTATATCCACCCGTCGAGCCTCCAGATGTAGTCTGAACATCGGTAACGATCAGGTTGAAGCCAAACCAGATGACAGCCCCAACCACCAGGTAAAGTAGATTCCGTACTGAATTAGGAGAATTACTGATGAAGGATGACACAACCTTCACAACGCCCACAACCATCAGGATGCCGAAAATCACGTTTCCGATGGTAACAATCGTCTGGTAATAGCCCGTTAAGGCTTGTGATACTGATCCGGCAGCCCCCTGAGCGAAAATGTTGAACGAGAGGCACGATAAAACTAGAATGGCGAAACAGAGTACTGTCTTTTTCATTTTAAACAGAATTATTGATTGATTTGTAACTAATTGGAGATGTTATTTTTAGCCTTCCAAAGGCATATATATTCAAAAATTTGGCACAACCGTAGTGAAACGCCCCGGTGCAAAAACGAGGTTTAGGCAGTGTTTAACAGGAGACAATGCTTCGCCGGAATAAGGGTTTTGAAGCATTCACTACTGTGAACTCTTTCAGGATGTATATGGAATTTGTATTAATGCGCCCGGCAGAAAGCATCGGGCGAAAACGAAGATTATCTTTTCATTCTATTTTGCTGTTACGATTGTAAATTTCTTTCAACTCCTCAGCCGCACTTTTCATGTCGGCAAATCTCGACCTCCGCTTTACAAGCGTACTGGCACTTATTTCCTGGGACTCCGCAATCGCTAATCCCAGATCTTCCCCAAAACCCGAATCCATAGGATCAGGCTCGGGATTTTCCTTTTCCTCTGGTACCGCCTGACTTGACTTTTCAGCGGCAGCCCCTCCCCTTATTTCATTTCGCCGCTCGTTGACTACTTTTCTCTGTTTTGCCAATAAAGCAGAACGATTCGTCTGTAAAGGAACGGTTACTAACTTAGGCGTAACACTATAAAATTTATTGTATATCCGATAAATTAGATAGACTAATAAACTGAAAGAAAATGTGCCCAAGAATATGACTATAATTCGAGTCGTCATCTTGGGCGCAAATTTAAAATACAGAAAAATAAAAATGCAAATGCTGGATTTATTTTTTTTCTGTCAAAGCCATAATTTCTTGAATTCTAGGATCATTAGCGATTGCTTCGGACGCTAATTCTCTGATTTCCAATTCATAATGGGTGGCGGCCATCTTCAGCAATCGGTGTACCGATTTACGAATGGTGATGTTTTGATAGGTTTCTGGTTTAGCTTTCTCCTTGGTTGAAGCAGAGGCCGTTTCGGTCTTTACGTCCTTTGGTAATTGCGCAGGAGCCTGTAAGGCATCCTGAATACTTTTCTTGGCTTCGGGGTCGTCCAGTAGCGAAGAAAACGGTTTCTTATTTTTAGCCATAGTTACGAAATTTGGTAGCGTTTCTTGAATTCCTGATAAAATGCGCCGTAGGGTTCGGCAATGCTAGTATAGTCCAGTGGGCAGTCCATGGTACCCACACGCATGAAATCGGCTCGGTTCGGCAGTGCGTTGTCAAAAATGGTAATATCCAGCATTTCGGCGTAGCGGTCGATGTCACTGTTTTCCCGAAGGTTGTGCTGTCGGAAATTCTGGACACCGAAAATATTGAAATCATAACCGCGTTCTTTGCGAATGTTTCCCATTTTTTTTGCTGCTTTGATGAACTCAAAAGCCGATAGCACATCGGAATCTCCCAGCCGGATAGGGACCAGGAGGCTATCACAAAATGTTAAGGCCATTACCGCCTCATCGGGCCCGGTCATACGAGGTAGATCCAGGAAAATGACTTCGTAGTCCTCATAGTGTTCATCCAATACCGAAGCTACGTCGTCCGTGGCCAATACTTCGCAAGCGTTTTCCGACAGACCGATTCTTTCTATCTCCCTAGCCCGCAGCTTGGCAATGGTTCGCTGACCATCGGCGTCCAATACAAGCACCCGTTTATTTTCCCGGCTCAGGCAATTTGCCAGCCATACTGTGATGGCTGATTTTCCACTGCCCCCCTTCTGAGAGCAAACTGAAATAATTCTTGTTTCTTCTTTCATGTATTTAGAGGTGATTTCAAGCAAAATACATCAATATTTTGATATTATGGAAGTGTGTTATTCTAATATTTTAAAACATTATCAGAATTACTGTATATAACATCACGAAATACACGCAAATGACAATATTTAATGTGCTGAATAGAAGGGAAATAAAAGTTTCAATTCATCAAAAAGGAGATTATTTTATTGTCACAATATTTTAATATTTTGATATAATTAGTTATCTTTATATAGTGAAACAGCGGTAAGAACAAGACAAAAACGAACACTTACTCTAATGCAAAGCAACTTGAAACAACGTACTCGGAAAGAAGAACGACAGACAAAAGACAACTTCCAAATAATTGTGTCTGTGTCAGAGAAAATCCGCCCAACAGAAGACGAAGAGTTTGCCGCCCAGATTCAATCCTACGAAGCGTGGCAAGCCGCAATTTGGCTGGACTGAAAAGTAGCCTTCAATTCCAACCCAACAATTTTACACTTATTTGGGATGAACCGTACAAACTTAAGCCAAAGCCGCTCTTGCAAGATTGGTTATTAAGCGCAGTCTGATTGGCGGACTAAATGCACTAAATATTTTCCTTCCCTTCTATTAGCGGGTAACTGGTTTGCCGAAGTCGGAATCAACGTAGACCAATCGGTCACGGTTGAAGTACAAGGCGGAATGAACACTATCAGGCCAGCGACAAGCTGAATGAATGCCCGAATGCCGGGAAGGTGGTTATTCCCGGCTACTTTTTCACTCTAAACAATAACTCAAATGTCAAAAATGCACAACAACCCAGAAACCGAAGTGCTGTCGAAAACAATCAAATATATGCCCGGCAGTCCACGACAGTACAGGTTTAATGCCCAAACTGGACGTTTCAATATCAACGGTATCCAGGACGTGGGGGACAGCTTTTCTTTTCAACCCATTGCCTGGCGAATATTTGAGGATGACCTCTTTGCCCGTGGACGAATCGAGGCGTGGGCGGAGCTATTTTTTGTGGATAGGCAGGGGGCCATGTCTTCCTTAATGTTTAATAACAGTAGTGTATACGAACTACGTAGATTAATGGAAAGGCTTTTCTATGACGACCTGAAACTTTCTGACGTAGTTCTGAAAGTTACCAGCGAGAAGAAGGTTAATGAGAAAGTCACGCCCAAAGGAACGTGGTACCTAGCCGTTTTTGAATACGAAGCCGCTGACCCCGCGCAAGTGGTTGAACTGACCGCATTTGCCCAATCACACCCAGTTTATCGGGCTGAAACCCTCACAAGAGCAGCGGAACACAGCTTGATCTCAGAATCGTATGCTTATGGTTTGACCTTACCGGGTTTGCCTGTGGCCCCGCTCTCCATCACACCTAAACTGGTTGCCTGAACAATCGTCCAAACCCGGCTCTCGCTATCCCAGCGGGAGCCATTTCTAAACTTTACTGATATGTTTATCTCAGCCATTAAAATCGACGTGGTTAAAAAGGAAGTTTACCAAATTCAAATTGAAGACACCTTAGAGGCTATGTATGAAGCCATTGACTGCCAGATAGTAGAACGTGTGGTCATTAATCGAAACAACGACCTTTGGCTCGACGAGGAAGGACTTTTGCATCATCCCCAGCCACCAAAATTTTGGTTCAAAGGAGCAAATACTCCTTTTACTGGAAACGGCCTTATTTGTGGGTTTAACGGGGAAGGTCAGATGATAAGCACCACGTTGTCCGTTGAGGAAATTGAGTCTCAAATTTTGTTCTTAGGTAATTCGCACTTGCAACCAAGGTGTGGGTTTATCCCGTGGGACGAATTGTAAAAGTTATTTTATCAACCCGGCCCGATGCCCGGTGCATCGGGCCATTATACCAAATACGTATATGGAGTATCGTTCAATTCCCCGTATCAGTAACAGCGACCTCACGGAATTCAGAAACTTCCTGTTTGGCCGCCCTGAAAGAAAACCAGTCAAGGCTTTTGCTTTCGGTACTGCCTTACACGAAATGATTTTAGAACCGGGCAAAAGCGGAACAAATCCTCAAAAGGTGGATTTGGAATTGGTAAATAAACTGGCCACAGTTGCCCGTGAGGACAAATTTCTCGAATGGGTTCTCCAATATTCCTCAAAGGAGGAGGTGCGTCTTTGGCAGGACCCTGTGACCGGCCTGGCTCTGAAATCAAAATTAGATATCGTACATGAAAACAGATTGATTGTTGACATTAAGTCTACCGCATGCCGCACACGGGAGGATTTTGTCGCCAGCTGTCTTAAATATGATTGCGACCGACAGGCGGCCTTCTACCTCGACTCACTCGGGGCGGAGGTGGCTTCAGGACGTGAGTTTACCTTCGTTGCTATTCAAAAAGTCAAACCATTTGATATTTGGAGGATCCAGTATTCAAGAGAGAGTGACTTTATTGATTACGGGCGGAGGAAGTACCAGGCTTTACTAAGCGAGTGGCGGCACCGCGAATCATTGGGTTTGTCTTTTGTGCCCTCGACTTGGGATGCGGATCTACTTCCGAATGACAATGGAAGCCAGGGAAATCTTGCTACTTAAAACCCTATAAGTATACTTTTATATTTTTGAAATAAATTCCCGAAAAACTGTATCGAATCAATGATGGCTTAATCTTAGTAGATACTCTAGTGAAGAATTGGTTTCTACTGATGGCGACCCATGAATGTTACACTACGTGTGACGAACTTATTTTATAGGAGGAAAATTCAGTATCAATAAATCCGGTTAGAGTACTCAAGAAATTCAAGAGAATTGGGCAACACCAGACGCAATGACTTATCTTTGGCTATTCCATTACAATGTACCAATAGTAGCCTAACCTGAATGTCCGACGACCAAAAGAAAAACCTTGAACAACAACTCTGGAACATCGCCAACACCCTGCGCGGCAAGATGGGCGCCGACGAGTTCCGTGACTATATCCTGGGTTTCATTTTTTATAAGTACCTCTCGGAGCGGATGCTCCTCTACGCCAACCAGATCCTGAAAGAGGACGGCCTCGACTACATGCAGATTGCCGAGGACACCGACGAAGGACAGGAGTACCTGGCCGCCATCCGCGAAGAATCCATTTCCAAACTGGGCTATTTCCTCAAACCTTCCGAATTGTTCCGCGAGCTGGTAAGACGGGGAAACCTGCCGACGGAAACCGAAAAGTTTAACCCTAATACCCCGGCCCGGCAGTACAAGCTGCTGGAAGAGTCTGAGGAGCCGGATGAGGAGGCTCCCGAATCGGACGAGGATTTAGTTCCCAGCAACTTCATCCTGGGCGATTTGGCCAAAATCCTCAGCAACATTGAGCAAAGTACCATGGGCCACGAGAGCGAGGAGGACTTCGGCAACCTCTTCGAAGACCTGGACCTGACCTCCACCAAGCTGGGACGCACCGAAGCCGCCAAAAACGCCGTGATCGCCAAGGTACTGGCGCACCTTGATAAGATTGACTTCCAGCTGGAAGACGCCGACTCCGACGTGCTGGGCGACGCCTACGAGTACCTCATCGGAAAGTTTGCCAGCGGGGCCGGCAAGAAGGCTGGGGAATTCTACACCCCGCAGGAGGTATCGAAGGTACTGGCCAAGCTGGTGACGGTGGGCAAGAAAAGGCTGAAATCGGTCTACGACCCTACCTGCGGTTCGGGTTCACTGCTGCTGCGCGTGGCCCGCGAGGTGGACGACGTGGGCAAATTCTACGGCCAGGAACTTAACCGCACCACCTACAACCTGGCCCGCATGAATATGATCCTGCACGACGTGCATTACAGTCGCTTCGACATCAAGCAGGACGACACCCTCGAACACCCGCAGCACCCCGACCTACGCGCGGAAGCCATCGTGGCCAATCCGCCTTTTTCGGCCCAGTGGAGCGCCAACCCGCTGCACCTGAGCGACGACCGGTTCAGCCAGTTCGGCCGGCTGGCCCCCGCCTCCAAGGCCGATTTCGGCTTTGTGCAGCATATGGTGTACCACCTCGACGACAACGGCACCATGGCCTGCGTGCTGCCGCACGGGGTACTTTTCCGGGGAGCGGCCGAAGGCCACATCCGTCAGTACCTGGTGGAGCAGTGCAACTACCTCGACGCGGTGATCGGCCTGCCGGGCAACATCTTTTACGGTACCTCCATCCCGACCTGCATATTGGTGCTGAAGAAGTGCCGCGAGCACGACGGCGACATCCTGTTCATCGACGCCAGCCAGCATTTCGCCAAGGAGAAAACCCAGAACTACCTGCGTGAGGAGGACATTGACCGCATCGTGGACACCTACGTAGCCCGGCAGACGGTGGAGAAGTACAGCTACGTGGCCCCGTTGACGGAAGTGCGCGAGAACGACTACAACCTCAACATCCCCCGCTACGTGGATACCTTCGAGGCCGAGGCGGATATTGACATCAGCTACGTGGCCGAGGAGCTCATAGCGCTGGAACGACAAATGAAAAACACTGACCAGGTGATTGCGGGTTACTGTGCCGAGCTGGGCATTAAGCCGCCTTTTTGATATGGAGCAGGAAAACCAAACCATCGAATGGAAAGAATCCTGGCGCGACGAGTTCCTGGGCTGGATCTGTGGCTATGCCAACGCCAAAGGAGGCACGCTGTTTATTGGCCGGGACGATACCGGTAAAGTAGTAGGCGTACCCAAGGCCAAAAAGCTGCTGGAAGACCTACCCAACAAGATTCGTGACGTGCTGGGCATCATGGCCGACGTGGAACTGCGCACCGACAACGGGCTGGACTACCTCGCCGTGATTGTGGAGCCCTACCCGTACCCCGTCAACTACCGGGGTGAGTACCACTACCGCACCGGCAGCACCAAGCAGGTACTGAAAGGTACCTCCCTCAACAAGTTTTTGCTCAACAAGTCGGGCTTGCAGTGGGATACCCTGCCGGTGCCCGGTGTCTCGGTGGCCGATCTCGATCCTGCTTCCTTCAAGCTGTTCCGAACCGCCGCCGCCCGCGCCAGGCGACTGGAAGAGAAAGTGACGGCCATGTACGCCAAGGGCATGAGCACGCGCGATATCAGCGGATTCATCAAGGAAATGTACGCCATGGAGATCTCGGCCACCGAGATCTCGCACATCACTGACAAGGTGATTCCGGTGGTCAATGAATGGCGGACGCGGGCCCTGGAAGCCATCTATACCTTCGTGTTTCTGGACTGCATCCACTACAAGGTCCGCGAAAACGGCACCATCCAGTCCCGGGCCATCTACAACATCCTGGGAGTGAACAAGGAAGGGAAGAAGGAATTGATCGGGATGTATGTTTCTGAGAACGAGGGGGCCAAGTTCTGGCTTTCCGTGCTCACCGACTTGAAGCAGCGTGGCGTGGAAGACATCCTGATTGCTTGTATTGATGGCCTGAAAGGCTTCCCGGAGGCGATAGCGGCCGTGTTCCCCAAGACCCAGATCCAGCTCTGCATCATCCACCAGATCCGCACTAGCCTGCGTTATGTGTCGGAAAAGGACAAGAAGGCTGTGGCCCAGGACCTGAAACCGGTCTACAAGGCTGTCAATGCGGATCAGGGCTACGAGAGACTCCTTGAATTCGATGGGAAATGGGGGAAAAAGTATCCTCTGTCAGTTAAGTCCTGGGTGGACAACTGGGGGAATCTGTCAACCTTCTACGAGTATGATACCGACATCCGGCGCGTCATTTACACGACCAATGCCATTGAGGGTATGCACCGCCAGATCAGAAAGGTGACCAAGACTAAGGGGGCCTTTACTTCCGACATGGCCCTATTGAAACTGGTCTACCTGGCTGTAATGGACATCTCCAAAAAATGGACGATGCCGCTTAGGAACTGGGGATTGGCCATGTCGCAGCTCTACATTAAATTCGGGGATAGAATCCAACCAGAGCGAGAACCGTTTATTGGCAGCTAAAAGAAAATGACACAGTTTACTTTACACTCCCTTCTTAGAAAAATCTTTCATGCAATTGCCCTATTTCATCTCTAATGCCTCCCTGTTGCACGTTTTTTTATCCTATCTTTGCGGCTCTATGAAGGTTGCACTCTATATATTGGCCGTCTACACTATACTCCTGTCCTGCATTCCTTGCCAGGACAAAGAAGTTGTGAGCTTGGGTATCCCACCTGTAATCTCAATGAGTGCAACAGTTAACCAGCCTCCCCATGATTTGCCGGACCTCTGCTCCCCCTTCTGCATTTGCACCTGCTGCGCGGGCATGGACATCCCCGTGTTGAAAACTTACCTACCCGAAAAGCCTGCCGCTGATTTCGCCAGGCCTTCGGCATCCCCCTACACCTCCGCCATTCCTTCCGGCGGGGCTTCTTCCGTCTGGCAGCCGCCCAGAGCTTAGTGTGACATCCTTCCCGTCAGTTTCCCACGCCCCGACCGCCCGGTCTTGGCCGGGAAATCCTGTTACACTAAATCCAAATTTTCATGCTGGACAAAATCATCCATTTCTCCATTCATAACAAGCTGGTGATCGGACTCTTCACGCTGGCGCTGATCGCCGTGGGGATTTACTCGCTGACCCGACTTCCCATCGACGCCGTCCCCGACATCACTAATAACCAGGTCCAAGTCATTACCACCAGCCCCTCGCTGGCCGCCCAGGAAGTCGAGCGGCTGGTCACCTTCCCGGTGGAAACCGAAATGGCCACCATCCCCGACATCACGGAGATTCGCTCCATCTCGCGCTTCGGCCTGTCGGTAATCACCATCGTTTTCAAGGAAAGCACCGACATCTACTGGGCGCGGCAGCAGGTCGTAGAGCGGCTCGGTAACGCGGCGGACAAGATTCCGCCCGGTGCCGGGACCCCCGGACTGGCTCCGGTCACCACGGGCCTGGGCGAAATCTACCAGTACTTGCTGAAGGCCAAACCGGGCTATGAGGATAAATTCACGGCCATGGAGCTGCGCAGCGTTCAGGACTGGATCGTCCGGCGGCAGTTGCTGGGTACGCCCGGCGTGGCCGACGTGAGCAGCTTCGGAGGCTACCTCAAGCAGTACGAAATCGCCATCGACCCCGATAAGCTGCGGGCCATGGACCTGTCGATGGACGAGTTGTTCACGGCCCTCGAACAGAACAACCAGAATACGGGCGGGGCCTACATCGACAAGCAGCCCAACGCCTACTTCATCCGCAGCGAGGGGCTGATCGGCAGCCTGGACGACATCCGCAACATTAGGGTGCGGGAAACCGCCCAGGGCCTACCCGTCCTGGTGCGGGACATCGCCACGGTGCGATTCGGCCACGCCGTGCGCTATGGGGCCATGACCCTCAACGACGAGGGCGAGGTCGTGGGCGGGCTGGTGCTGATGCTGAAGGGAGCCAACTCTTCGGCGGTCATCGACGACGTCAAGGCGCGCGTCGAGCAGATCCGCAAGAGCCTGCCCGAGGGGGTGGCCATCGACCCCTTCCTCGACCGCACCAAGCTGGTCGACCGCGCCATCGGAACCGTGTCGAAGAACCTGGTCGAGGGAGCGCTGATCGTCATCTTCGTGCTGGTACTGCTGCTGGGCAACCTGCGGGCGGGACTGGTGGTGGCCTCGGTCATCCCGCTGGCCATGCTCTTCGCGGTGTCCATGATGAAGCTCTTCGGGGTGTCGGGCAACCTGATGAGCCTGGGGGCCATCGACTTCGGGCTGATCGTGGACGGGGCGGTCATCATCGTGGAGGCAACCCTGCACCACATCGGTGCCAAGAAATACGACCACCGACTCAGCCAGGCCGAAATGGACCGGGAGGTGTACGAGTCGGCCTCGAAGATCCGCAACTCGGCGGCTTTCGGAGAAATCATCATCCTGATCGTGTACCTGCCCATCCTGGCGCTGGTGGGCATCGAGGGAAAGATGTTCCGGCCCATGGCCCAAACGGTCAGCTTCGCCATCCTGGGGGCGTTCATCCTGTCGCTGACCTACGTGCCGATGGTCTCAGCCCTGTTTCTGAGCAAGAAACCCAACCACAAGCCCAACTTCTCGGACCGCTTCATCGCCGGAGCCTACCGTCTCTACGCGCCCGTTCTGGGCTTCGCCCTGCGGCGGCAGGTGGTGGTCATCGTCACGGCGCTGGTGCTTTTCGCCCTCAGTTTGGTCATGTTCCTGAATATGGGCGGTGAGTTCATCCCGCAGCTCGACGAGGGTGATTTCGCCATCGAGACCCGCGTGCTGACCGGCAGTTCATTGTCGGAAACGGCGGACGCCGTGCAGCAGGCCGCCGGGCTGCTGTTGAAAGAGTTTCCCGACGAGGTGGTCGAGGTGGTGGGCAAGATCGGTTCCTCCGAAATCCCCACTGACCCCATGCCCGTGGAGGCGGCGGACGTGATGGTGGTTTTGAAGGAGAAGTCGGAATGGACGGCGGCCTCGGGGCGGGAAGAGCTGGCCGACAAGATGCAGGAGTACCTGACGGAGACCATTCCGGGCGTCACCTTCGGATTTCAGCAGCCCATCCAGATGCGCTTCAACGAGCTGATGACGGGTGTGAAGCAGGACGTGGCGGTCAAGATCTACGGGGAGAACCTCGAAGTGCTGGCCGAGCAGGCCAAAAAGGTGGGCCGGGTGGCCAACCAGATCGAGGGCGTGCAGGACCTGTACGTGGAGGTCGTCAGCGGCCTGCCGCAGATCGTCGTGGAGTTTGACCGCCCCAAGCTGGCCAGGTACGGCATCAGTATCGAGCAGGCCAACCGCACGCTGAGCACCGCGTTCGCGGGCAGCGCGGCGGGGGTCGTGTACGAAGGGGAGCGGCGCTACGACCTGGTGGTGCGCCTCGACCGGGCCAGCCGCCGCACCATCGATGACGTGCGGGAGCTGTTCATCACTACCGCCGACGGGCAGCAGGTTCCCCTGGAGCAAGTGGCCCGGGTGGAAATGAAGCCCGGTGCCAACCAGATCCAGCGCGAGAACGCCCAGCGGCGCATCACGGTGGCCTTCAACGTGCGGGGCCGCGACGTAGAGAGCATCGTGGAGGAAATGCAGGCCAAAATGGACCGCGACGTGAAGCTGCCCGCCGGCTACTACGCCACCTACGGCGGCCAGTTCCAGAACTTGCGGGAGGCGAGCGCCCGGCTGAGCGTGGCGGTTCCGGTCGCCCTGCTGCTGATCTTCGTGCTGCTGTACTTCACGTTCCAGTCCCTGCGCCAGAGCATCCTGATCCTGAGTGCCATCCCGCTGTCGGCCATCGGCGGCGTGCTGGCGCTGTGGCTGCGCGGCATGCCCTTCAGCATCTCGGCGGGCATCGGCTT
>CATMVR010000016.1 GCA_950075905.1 uncultured Persicitalea sp.
ATCAAGTCATCCAATAAACCCAGCACAGGAATAAAGTCGGGGATCAGGTCGATGGGGCTGAGGGCGTAGGCGAGAATCAATACGATCAGGGCTTTGGCGTACCAGGGCGTCCGGGCGTCCTGATACGCCAGATGCATGACAATCAGCTTTCGCTTCAATTCGCTAGCCCACTCTTTAATCTTTTTTAACATGATTATCAGTCTGTTGGTTCTCGGTAAAGAAAAGTCAAAAATTTCCCATCGGCTGCATAGATTGATTTTGTGCGGGACGTCCCCAGGGCCCTAAGAATTAGAAAATAAAATTAACCGGGGTAGACGACCGTTTTAGAGAGCAAGTAATTTTGCCGATGAGGTACGTATTAAAGCCTAGAAATTTGATGCTTTTAGGCCAAAAACTAACCTTAAAGGCAAACCCATTGCGAAATGCGCCTTTTGGAAGTGGAAATAAGCCGTTTTTAAGCCATTTGGCCCAAACACCCAATTAGCTTAAAATCACAGGCGGTTAAACTTGCATAACCATCTAATTATTAGTTAATTATAGTCTTCACGTGGCGGATATACCCAGAATGTGTTAGATACCCCAAGGTATTCATATTTCAACATGTGCTGAATGGGTATTGGTTTCCAAAAATCGGCTAATTTATCGGCCTGAGGTTTTCGTATGTGCAACACAAGGGAAAGCGAGTTCCCTACATCGAATTCTCAGGGCCAAAGGATTCGAACGATAAGGCCTGGGAAAGTCTACAAATCAAAATATTTATTACGTCCGATAATTAAACATTATAGGACGTAAATGATTTTTCATTACTTTGCGTTTGAATTTCATTTTTTGTTCTATGGCTGACATCTTCCGCTTCACCGGTTTAACCCTGGCCACCCGCGAGGAGCTGGCCCAACAGACAGCGGCCTTCTTCGCCCGCGGCTTGGAGGGTGCGGCCAACACCCAGCGCGCTTACCGCTCGGATCTCAACCAGCTACGGCTCTGGCTGGCCGTCCGGGATCTGGGGGAGTTGCCGCTTTCCTCCGCCACGCTGGCGGCCTACCTGGCCGACGAGGCCACCCGCCACGCCTGGGCCACGCTCTCCCGCCGCCTGGCGGCCATTCGCAAGTGGCACAAGCTGAACAAACATCCCGACCCGGCCCTGGACGACACGGTGCAGACCGTGCTGGAGGGCGTCAAGCGCAGCATCGGCACCGAGCCCGGCCAGGCCCCCGCCTTCGAGATCGAGGAGTTCAAGCAGAAAATCCGGCTGATCCCGCCCACGCCCGCCGGCCTGCGCGACCGTGCCCTGCTGCTGGTGGGCTTCGTGGGCGCCTTCCGCCGCTCGGAGCTAGTAGCTCTGGACGTGGAGGGCATCCAGTTCACCCGCGAGGGGGCCGTGATCTCCTACAAGGGCAGCAAGACCAACCAGTACGGCCGCACCGAGCAGAAGGCGCTGTTCTTCTCACCCGACCCTGACACCTGCCCCGTGCGGGCTCTACAGGACTATTTGTCTCTTTTGGGTCGGGAAATCGGCCCGCTGTTCGTGCGTATCCGCAAGAGGGACCAAGTGACGGAGGACCGCCTGTCGGACAAACAGGTGGCCCGCACCACCAAGGCGTATTTGGGGGAAGAATACTCGGCGCACTCGCTGCGGGCCTCGTTTGTGACGATCGCCAAGCTCAACGGGGCCGACGACTCGCAGATCATGCAGCAGACCAAGCACCGCACCCGCACGATGATCGACCGCTACACCCGCGTCCAGCAGGTCGTCCGACACAATGCCGCCATGAAGCTGGGGTTATGAATGAGAACCATATTATCTTGATGCACTTAACATAGCGGTGCTTATAGAACAGCGAAAACCAAAGACTCAGCACTACAAGAAGAAGGTAGTATATGGTTGTATGTTGGTGCTGTTAAAATTTCTAAATATTTTTATTGAAAGAGTAAGCAAAGATCAGAACGGGTTAAGCGCCGGACCTATGTATTCATTCGTCCGTTTCTAAAAATACCGGATTTATAGTATTGATTATCAAGTATCTTCTTCTGTTATTGGCAGTGTTTGTTCATTTATACCACCGTTAAAACAATTACTTTGGAGGATGGGTTGGGAATAAATACTTTAAATAACACTCATCAAGCTTTCTACCACTATGAATAGACTGCTACTCTGCTTGCTGCTATTGGCTTTGGCTCTTCCTGTTCTTGGACAAACGGCTAGCGATTATTATGGTACCGCCGAGTCTAAGTCTTTGCATGGCGATGAAAAATCGGCCATCGCCTTTTACACCAAAGCTTTGGAGGTAAACCCCAACTATTTTGATGCCTATATTGGTCGGGCAAGCTCACGAGTTGCAATTAAAGATTATAAAGGAGCCATTGAGGACTGCACCAGAGCACTGGCACTGGATAGCCACTCCCTGGTTGCATGGTATCTACGAGGGGTTTCACGTTCCGGACAAGAAGACTATATCGGCTCAATCGAAGATTTTAACGAATTTATTTCAAGAGGTTCAGCTGACCACCTAGCGGGAGCAAATTCAATCGGGTATTTAAGGCGGGGTATTTCCAAGAAAATGCTTTTTGATTACCGTGGTGCAGACTTAGACCTAACCATGGCGATTGGTCGGGGTAGTTCAACCGGAGAGGCTTTTTTGAACAGGGGTATAGCCAGGATGCATATGGGCCTCACTATCGACGGATGCCGCGATCTGAGCATAGCCGAAAAAAAAGGGGAAAAAGAGGCGCATGAAATGATTGTCCAATATTGTAAATGAACAGCACGGTTTGATCTACAGGAAACTGGCATTAAATATGAAGAACTGGCTCTTGCCTGTACTTCTCCTAACCTTTTCAACTTTCAGCTACGGGCAGGATGGGTACCTGGATGACAGCCCTTCAATAGCCTACTGGAAGGTTGGAGATAAGGAGCCGATTGTTATCATACTACATGGAGGTCCTTCCGCCCAGCATCAATATTTACGTCCTGAATTTGATGCGCTCAGTCAGGTTGCCACTCTTATCTACTACGATCAGAGAGGAGCCGGAAAAAGTGAGCGAGCTGATTCGTATGTCTGGCAGGAACATGTACATGACCTACGGCGTATAGTCAAAGCTTTCTCCAATGATCGAAAAGTATTTCTGGCCGGCTCATCCTGGGGAAGTACCTTAGCTATAATGTATGCCTACACTTATCCCGAAGAGGTAAAAGGTCTTATCCTTTCAGGAACGTATCCCTGGGAGGGCAAGGGAGAGCCTTACGTCAGGCAGGACAGGTTCTTACATTATCCTTCTCATAAGCAGAAGCTCAAGGAGTTCAGGCTGCAGGTAGACACAACAGCGGAGGGACTTGTGAATACAAATCTTATTTCGAAGGAAATAGAGCTGAGTTCAGGTGCCCCTTTATCCGAAACAAGAGCTAGCATCAGGTCATTATAATGCTCCCCAGCTGTTGGGCAGGTATAAGGTCAGTTCAAATTTGAATGGCAAGGTGGTAGAAATTGTTTTTTTCCCTTTCCCATTTTTTCTCATACCATTGGTAAGGCGTTTGATTGCCCAGCGACTGATGCTTTTTTTCCAGATTGTAAAAGCGGAAATACTCGGTCAGGCCCTCATACAGGGCAAGTCCATCCTGGTATGCCCGTATGCACATAAGCCTGAGCCGGGAGCTTGCCATCTACGAGGGTGCTTACTGTATGCCTGTGGGAACAGCTGGCGCCTGAGTACTGACCAATCCCGTTGTGGGCATAGGACACTGCATCCGTCGGGAAGTCACAGGTTTTGAAGGTATTTTCCAAAGAAAGATTCAGGAGCACCTGGCCGCCAAATGCCCAACGTTCACAAGCGGGACTGTGGCGTAGCCCTGAACATGGGCAAGAAACCGTCAAGGGCTTCGTCAGGTTCATCTCGCCTTCCTTAACCGGCTACCTCGAAAATTTCACCCTGGCCGTGAGGGACGAATCAGGGGGAAGGTTCCTTTCCTGCTACATGTACCCCGATGCCTGCAGCCCTCAAAACGCCTGGCAGCCTGAACGCCAACTTCGCCGCACAAGCCGCCTACGCCATGTCGTGTCCAGTCAGATCCATGGACTGAACGCTGCCCTGAGGGTCACGCATCATCCAATGCAATAAGAATGCATTATAGGGCCGATCCCGACGCCCGGCAGATATTCCAGAATGGCAATGGCTGGATCCTCACCATCGAGGAAGTAATCGAAAACCGCGTGCACTGAAATTTTCAGAATGACAGCAGTACCAACATTGATGCCAACTGGCTATATTTAACTCACAAGAAAATCAAAAGGATGATCAGATCAGGCAAGTTGATAAGCAGGAATAGAATTGCTACGGTAGAAACGTCAGTCAAATAAATACGACACTAAAATTTCTACTTGACCATTTAATAGTACAAAAATTACGGCCGTCCGATGTTCGCTTTGCTATCGCATTTTACAGGTTGACGGTCATTGCGACGAACTACATCTCAGAAACCAATGAAGTACAAAAAAGTAAAACCTTACAAAGAACTGGAACCCTATATTCATTTCTATTGGGAACTGAAAGGAAACGAAGTTGAAAGACAATGGGAACGAGTTTTTCCGGATGGCTGTGCTGGTATTGTAATGAACTTGGGAGATGCTTGTTTGACTGACAACGGCTCGACTAAAATGGAATTTGGGAAAACATATATTGTTGGAGCAATGAGTACATTTAAAGACAGTTATATTGATCACGATACACATCTAATAGGTGTGTGTCTAAAACCTGCAACTTTTGCTAATTTTTATAGATATGCTTCACAAAATGAGTTGACCAACAGTACCATAGAATTTGGAAAATCCAATTCATTTAATATTGATAAAACCATTGAAAACCCATTTAATTATTTTGACTGTTTTTACTCAGAAAGAATAATATCCAAGACAAATCAATTACAATTCATTATTAATGATATACATATAACATACGGACAAATTAGTATTCATGAACTTGCTAGAAAACATTCTACAACGGTAAGGCAATTGGAGCGAATTTTCAAAAGATTCATTGGACTGTCACCCAAAGAATATTCAAACATAATTCGCTTTCAGAATGCGTTTAGCTTAATCAAAAAATCAAACCGAAGCCTATTAGATATTGCTTTTGAATGTGGCTATTATGACCATGCACATCTTTCCAACGAAATCAAACGAAATACTGGTCTTCCTCCATCATTGCTTTAGTTTGTCGCATTTTTACAAAGTGCAACTGGTTGCCGAAGAGTAATTTTGCGGAAACATTAAAACTAAGACAAATGAGGAAAGTATCACTTTTCATAGCAATGAGCCTAGACGGTTACATTGCAAAGCCTAATGACGACCTGAGCTTTTTGAAACTTGTTGAAAAGGAGGGCGAAGACTATGGCTATACAGAATTCACAAAGACAGTGGATACACTAATTATTGGCAGAAAGACCTATGACTATGTGCTCAAAGAAATTGGGTCCTCTCATTATGACAACGGTCAGAGAGATGTGTATATAATAACAAGAACCGAAAGGCCGAGTGTAGGCAAGACAATTTTTTATACAGGGAACCTGACCGAATTAGTCCGACGGCTCAAATCCGGGAGTGGAAAGAATATTTATTGTGACGGTGGGGCAGAGATAATAAATGAATTATTGAGGAATGACCTTATAGATGAATTTACTATTTCGGTTATTCCCATATTGCTTGGTGAAGGGATAAGGCTTTTCAAAGACGGCAGACCCGAACAACAACTTGAACTATTGAATACAAAATCTTTTGAAACAGGATTGACTCAACTACTTTACAAGCGAAAAAAATAGTGGCATGGGGTGGTCTAATTTAGCGGCACACTTCACATGCGAGTTTGTGGTAATATTGACTGACTTTCAAAATTTTTGGGATTCTCATGGCCGAGTGATGAGCGTCGACGCGCTCGGTTGCAATACGTTGAATGTACCGCGCAGGTGGGCTTGAAGGATCCATCGCACTTCCGGTGTTTTTAGGTTCGTGCATCGTCTTGCTGAGTTGGGCAAGCCTACTGTGCCGAATATCCGGAACATCTCAGGTCGCTGCTTGTGGGATGAGGTACATACAGTTTTAATAACTTGGCAAAAGCCTATGAGGCTGGTTGATAAAATTGTCTCTATGATTGAATTTCCAGAATAAAGCCAACCCAACCGCTTTCTTGTTTGAAGGAAAGCAGGCTGATCATGGTCACACTTTTGACATAAAATGCCAGCAAAACCATGTTACCTAACGTGATAAATCTCAAACAGATAAAATACTTTATAAGAAGGTTAGTATTGTTTAAATTTTGTATCGCATTAGTCTTTAAGTTTAAAGTCAGGATATATGAAAACAAAAAGTGATTAAAGTACAAAATTACCGTTGGTGGATTGCAGTCCTGCTGATGATTGCCACCGCTTTGAACTACCTCGACCGGCAAAGCCTTCCGATGCTGGTCTCTGAACTGCGAAATGCCATTCCAATTGACGACATTGCCTTCGGCCAATTGAATTTTCTTTTTTTACTGGCCTATGGAATTATGTACATGGTCGGAGGGAGAATCATAGATTGGCTGGGACCAAAGACCGGTTTGTTTATCATGGTCGTTTGGTGGTCTCTCGCAACCGTGCTGCACGGGCTGGTGTCAGGGCTAACCGGACTTTTCATTGCCCGGTTTCTATTAGGACTGGGAGAAGGGGGAGGGTTTCCTGGATCTGCCAAAGTCATCTCCGAATGGTTTCCCATTAAAGAACGCTCTTTCGCATTTGGTTTGTTTAATACCGGTTCTTCCATCGGAGCTATGATAGCCCCGCCTCTGATAGCGCTGATCGTTTTGTCCTTCTCCTGGCGGTGGGTTTTTATTTTCACCGGATTGGCCGGCATTGCCTGGGCTGCTGTCTGGTACTTTTACTATGTAAGTCCTGCCGAGGGTAAATTTGGGAAAGTGAATGACAAAAAGTTGATTCCCTATGCCGACAGTGCTGAACTCACAACAGATAATTTTGACATCAAATGGATAAAGCTGTTTGAGTACCGTCAGATTTGGGGCGTGCTTGCCGCCAGGTTTCTGATTGACTCGGCCTGGTATTTTGTCATATTCTGGCTACCTAAGTACCTGGCCGTCACCCGAGGTCTGGATATCAAGGCCATTGGGGGATTTGCCTGGATACCCTATGCCTGGGCGGGTGGGGGCAGTATACTCGGAGGCTGGTTCAGCAGTTACATTATCAAGAAGGGCATCTCACTCGACAAATCCAGGAAAATCACATTGGCCATTGCCTCTGCCTTGCTCCCCGCTACTTTGCTGATCACGCAATCTCCGCTTGGATTGGCTCTGGTATTTTTCAGCATGGCTATGTTTGGCCACCAGGCTTTCTCAACAATTCTACAGACAGCATGCGCTGACCTTTTCCCCAGTAAAGTGGTTGGTGCAGTTTCCGGGCTCGCGGGCAGTGCCGGCTGTTTCGGAGCCATGCTGTTCAGCCTGCTGGCGGGTCAGCTGATACATCACTTCGGTTATCCGATTGTGTTCACACTGGTGGGACTGATGCATCCCGCAGCTTTCCTGCTGGTGATTCTGGTCGTGAGAAGCTTTGCGCAGGTGAGGCCGCTTTCCGGTAGCGGGTCATAGCTGAGGGTGCATGGTTTAACCGTTCAGGTGCGATGCCTGGTACTGCTTTGGAGTGATTCCCGTGATTTTCTTGAATTGGTCGTTGAAGTGGGTGAAGTTGTTGAATCCCGTTTCAAAGCATATCTGAGATATGCTCAACTTATTGTCTATCAGCAGACGACAGGCGTTGTCTACCTTGATGTCGTTCAAAAACTGGGTGTAGGTTTTATTGGTGTGGGATTTGAAGTATCTACAAAAAGCCGTTGCACTCATGTTGGCCACCCTCGAAACCTCTTCGAGGGTGGGGTTGTCCGTGTAATTGTCAATAATAAATTGATACACTTTATTTATGCGCTTGCATTCATCCTCTCCGACATGCTTATTGTAAGCGGTTTTCAGCAGTAGGTCATACTCCTTTGTCTCTGCCATAATTTTCAGAATGGAAAGCAGGTCTATTATCCGGCCGATGCTGTTTTTTTGTTCGTCAAGCAATTGAATGTGGCGTATCAGCTCCTCCTTAGTCTCGCCCTGAAATTTGATCCCGTGTCGTGAAAGAGCAAGGAATTTTTTGATGGGGGCAACCGGCGGTAATTGCCAGAAACTATCACCCAAAAAATTTTCCTTGAAATACACAACCGTGGCTTTTGAAACCAGCTGAGTATCCTTTTGATAGTATTCCTTATCGCTGCGGTAGAGGTGCGGAATATTGCTGCCATACAGCACCAGATCCCCAGCCTGGAATCGTTCCATACTGTTGCCCACAAAACGGATACCCGACCCCTCCTGTACCAGCATGATTTCCAGCTCCGGATGAAAATGCCAGGTCGGGAAAAAATACGGGTCATTGACCTTCATGATTTGAAAGGCTTCGCTTTGCTGCGTATTTACTATTTTCAGAATTGGTTTCATCCCGGGTAAGTTGAATCCTGTGTTTACCACCTAATCGGCAGGAAATAGTTATAAAGATAACATCTAAAGCAATAGCTTACCCACCCCAGCTTTATTCCTTGAAAGTCAATACATCCCTCAATACCCCGGGTTCTGCTTAAACTCCCCTTCCGTGCGGTCAATCTGCTGTTGTGGGACGGGTCGCATGGTGTGGAAGTCCTTGATGTTGGCCGCCGCAACGGGATTGTACTTTTTCACCCGCTCCACCAATTTCCCCGTCCGGACCAGGTCAATCCAACGGGTACCCTCGCCCAAAAGCTCCCGGGCCCGTTCGTCCAGTATGAAGTCGATGTTCAATTGGCCGGCGGTTATCTCCATCGCTTTGCGATTGGCCTCCGTTTCGGCTGCGGTTGCGCCTGTTTTGGCGGCTCTGCGGCGAACGATGTTGACCAATGCGGCCGCCTCCATAGCATTTCCGCCCATCATCAGGGCTTCGGCGGCAATCAGGTACGTTTCGGCCAAACGGAAAAACAACAAATCGCGGGAACCCGGCTGATCGTTTATGCCCGCCCGCTGAGGGTCCAGGAACTTGGTGAGCGTTGGAAAAACCCGCTCATTCTGTCGGCTTGGCGTCCAGACGGTGTATCTCTTCTGACTGATTTCTCCGGCGGTCCATTCCCGGTCCGTCAAAAACAGGGCAGTGTCGCCCATGGCCATGTTGACTGATTTTCCATTGATGGTATACGTGCCGGGTCGGTTGCAGTAAAACACCCGCTTGAAGCTCTTGTCGTACCGGCTGTCCAGTTTTCGGTCGTACAGGGTATTCAGCGTGAAGTCAGTGGGCTTGTAGCGTGCGTAGGGGCGGCCGTTGGCGATGTCGCGTTGCATTCCGACCAGATCATCGTACTTCATGATAAAGTACAGATGCATCGTATTGCCCGGCCCGTTAGATATGACATCTTTGTTGTTCTGAATGGACCAGATCACCTCTGAGTTCTTTTCATTGGCTCCCTGCTCGAAAATTTTCCCGAAATCCTCCACCAATTTGAAATTGTATTTGGTGATGACTCCTTTGGCAAGCTCGGCGGCTTTGGCATAGTCACCCGCTTGTTTGGCTTCCGAGGTGGCACGGGCCAAATACACGCTCGCCAGCATGTTTTCGGCGGCAGGCTTCGTAACCCGCCCGTACTGGGTAGCCGTGGAGGGTAGTGTTTGAACGGCAAATTCCAAATCCTGAATGATGGCAGCATAGATGTCCTTGACGGGCACCCGGGTGGCTTTGGTTTCCACACCCGTAGTTTCTTCCAGGGTCAGGTGAACCGGCCCCCACATTTGCACCAGCATAAAATAATACAGTGCCCGGATGAAGCGCACCTCGGCCACGCGGGTATTCTTGACGGCATCGGCGAGGCCTGTTGCCCGAGGCGCACGGGTAATCACCGCATTGCAGGTATTGATGGAGGTGTAGAGGTTGTTCCATACCAGCTCCACTATGGGTGTTCTGGGATTGAGGTCGCTGTTGTAGAAATTCATCATTTTGTAGCTCCCGTCAAATCCATTGGTGAACACATCGGTTCCAAAGACATTGAGAACGGGTACAATACCATTGCTCTCCAGGGCACAGAAGTTGTTCTTCAAGGAAGCATAGGCGGAGTTGACTGCTTCATTGAATCCGGCCGCGGTATTCAGGTAGCTGTCAGTCGCCTGCGTACGGACATCCTCTTCCAGTTGACTCATACAGGAAGTAAGAATCAGGCCGATGCCCAGCAGTGAAATATTGAGTATCTTTTTCATGGTTTCAGATTAAAGTTTCAGGTTGAGGCCCGCCAGAAACGTGCGGACGGGGGGGGTACTGTTTGTAGGAAATTCGGGGTCGATGCCATTGAATCTGGCGGTGTAGGGCGAGAACACAAAGGGGTTTTGCACACTCACATACAGCCGAAGCGATTGCATTTTAAGCGTTTGAGCTATTTTCGGAGAAAAATTATAGCCCAGATTGATGTTTCTGATTTTGGTAAACGAACCATCCATATAGGAAAGCGTCGAGCCGTACAGGGGTGATTCCTGGTTGGCGTTAGGCTGGGGGTAGTCGTTGGTGGGGTTGGTTTTGGTCCAGTAATCCACTTTGTATTGATTCACCCTGCCCGATAGGTAGCGAAATGAGCCATGAAACGGACTTTGTAT
Source organism: uncultured Persicitalea sp. (assembly GCA_950075905.1). Lineage (GTDB taxonomy): Bacteria > Bacteroidota > Bacteroidia > Cytophagales > Spirosomataceae > CATMVR01. The sequence continues at coordinate 10,678 of CATMVR010000016.1, forward strand.
CATGCTGCCGAAGCGTGAAAAAGTAAGCACAGAGAGGTCGAAGCCTTTGTATTCAAAGCGGTGAGTCATGCCCCCCGCCAGTTTGGGTACATCGGTGCCCAGGATCTGACGGTCGGCGGGGTCGATGACCCCGTTTCCGTTGACGTCTTTCACCCTGATGCCACCTACGATGGAGCCAAACTGCTTGGCCTGACTTTCTTCGCCCAATTGCCAAATCCCTTCCTTGACAAAGTCATAATACACCACGGCGGGGTGCCCGATAAAGCGAAGGTTTCCTATGTCGTCCACTTTGCCCTGCGACAATTCCACGATTTCCTCCCTGTTGGTGAACAGATTCAAGTCGGTACTCCACTGAAAACCATCTGTATTCTGGGCGGCGATATTGAGCGTGGAGATTGAAAACTCAATGCCCCGGTTGCGTTTGGAGCCAATGTTGGCAATGATGGAGGCAAAGCCACTGGTGATGGGCAGGAGCTTGGGCAACAGCAGATCCGTGGTTTTGGACTGGTACACCTCAATGGCCCCCGTAATCCGGTTGTTTCTAAGTCCAAAGTCCACCCCAAGGTTTAGCGTTGTGGTTGTTTCCCAGCGCAAATCACTGTTTCGGATACTGGAAGGCCGGTATCCGAAAGCAGCCGCGCCGTCAAAGTCATACTGTGTGCGGGACAACAAACCATTGGTCTGGTAGGGGAGAATGCCTTCGTTTCCCGTAGAGCCGTAGCTGGCTCTTACCTTCAAGTTGGAAAAAAGCAGGTTGTTGCTCATGAATGCCTCATTGCTGACATTCCAGGCCAATGCTGCCGAAGGAAAGTACCCCCATTTTTTCCCATCGGCAAATTTGGAGGAACCATCCGCGCGACCGGTCAGGGTGAACAGAAAGTGGTTGTCGTAGGCATAATTAATCCGGACCATGTAGGAGAGTATCGCCCATTTTTCGTACGCACTGCCCACGCTGTTGATGGTAGAGGCCGCCCCCAGGTTGTAATACTCGAAATCCTCCACCGGCAGGCCCGCCACGCTAATGCTCGAACCTTCAAACTGACGGGTCTGAACACTGTACAATCCTGTAAAATCGAGGCTGTTCTTATTCCCAAATCTCCTTTTGTAAGTCAGGATGTTTTCCCAGGTGTACGACAGGGTAAAATCGTCACTGGATGACGCTGACGGGTCGCCCAGGCGGCGCACATTGGTGTATCGGCCCCTGAAGTCCCCCTTCTTGCTTTTGGCCAGATCGGTGGCGAAGTTCATTCGAAACCGCAACCCACTCACAATTTCAGCCTCTGCAAAAAGGTTGTTCAGCAGACGGAACGTTTTCCGTTTGTTAATGACTGCGCCGGGCACAAGTTCGGACAGGGGATTGCTGCGCAAGCCATCGCTGGTGGGCAGAAAGATAAGCTCGCCGTTGTCGTCAAAGGCCCGTCCCAGGGGGTTTTCGGTCAGTGCCCCAAAATCCGCCCCCTGTCCGTAGGGGTTGACATCCTCCCCGTTTCGCTCGCTGTAGGAGCCCAGTGCCGTAACACCTATCAGTATACGCTTGCCAATATGCTGATCCACGTTGATACGCGAAGTATAGCGGGTAAAATCCTGCCCCGGAATGATACCGATGTCGCGGAAGTAACCTGCCGTGATGTTGAATCTTGTATTTTCGGAGCCTCCCGATACCCCCAATTCATGGTTTTGCACGTTTCCGTTCTTGACCATTAACCGTTGCCAGTCCGTATAGCGTCCCTGGGCGATGGATTCCAGTTCAACGGCTTCAAATAGCTTTGCATCGGCCTGTGGGTCGGCGTCATCGTAAAGGGGACGCCCCGTAGCGGTGCTGATCACCGCTCTTCGGGATTCGCGTTTAAACTCCGCAAATTGCTCCCCGTTCATCAGATCCGCATATTTAAGTATACGGGAAGCTCCAAAATAGGTATTATAGCTGACGACCGGCGCACCCACTTTTCCTCTTTTGGTTGAAATGATAATGACCCCATTGGCTCCCCGCGATCCGTAGATAGCCGTGGCGGAGGCATCTTTAAGAATCTCCATGGATTCAATGTCACCAGGGTTTATATCATTGAAACCGCCGCTGATCGGAATCCCGTCCACGACATACAAGGGGTCATTGCCTGCATTGAACGAGCGCCGCCCCCGGATCTGTACCGATACGCCAGCACCCGGCTTGTTGCCCGTGTTGAGTACGTACACCCCGGCGGCCCGTCCCTGAAGCATCTGGGGAGCGTTGGTCACGGGCACTTCCTTAAGCGCTTTGGAAGCAATGGACGAAATGGCCCCGGTGATGTCCCCTTTTTTCTGTGAACCGTAGCCCACCACCACCACTTCCTCCAGCTTGCGCAAATCGGCTTCAAGTCTAACGTCGATGACTGTTTTTCCGTCGACCGGAACCTTTTGCGACGTGTATCCCACGTACGAAAAAACCAGAACGGCATTGGGGTTGGGTACTTCCAGGGAATACTGGCCCCCGGCATTGGTGGCAGTGCCGTAGGTAGTACTCTCCACCAGTACATTGACTCCGGGCAGAGTCTCCCCGGTGCTGGCGTCAATCACTTTGCCCGTGACGGTTTGTTTGGGACCGGTTGCTTTTTGGGCAAAAACAGGCCCCCACATGGCTAGGCAGAGTAAAAAAAGGGTCATTTTTTTCAATACTCTCCCTGCCAACGCTGAAACAGAGTTGGAGTTCATAAAAAATAGGGTTGGATAGTGGTTAATTAGAAGGGTAAAGCTCCTGCGGATCTTTCCATACAGCTACCGCATCATAGAGCTCCTTGTCGGTATAATGTTTAGAAGGTTTCTTGAATCCAGCGTTCACGAATTTCTCCTTCAGTCTGCCCAGGCTCTTAAAGTCACCGAAGAAAATATTGTCCATGACTCTCCAGTAACCGCTTAGCTCAAAACATGCCTGATCCCATTCCCTGGGATATTTTTGACTTAATGAATTATCCATGTCGAGGCATACCGCCATATAGGCGGCCTGGGCTTTTTGCTCTTTGGTGCCTTTGAGCAGGTGTTCGGTAATCTCTTTTGCAAAGTCTTTCCGCAAATCGGCTTTTTGGTTATCGAAAGTGGCCAGCGGAAGCACAGGGGCGAGAGGTTCGGTGCGTATTTCGTACACTACCACCTGGTTGGCCGTTAACTTCTTTCCCCCTTTTGATTCATTCACCAATTCAAAGAGGTCGATCAAGCGATCCGCAAAACTCGTAATGGTTTCATCCATCGGCATTTTGTCCCGCGTGGTGTTTCTGTAGCGGTCCACAATCATCCACCCTTCACTCATCATTTTACGGTACCCGTCCCTGACTCCCAGAATCGTCCCCAGCGTTGCCGCGTTGCAATCGGCATCCCATCCCAGATTAAACGACAGTTTCATGGTTTCGGCAAAATCACCCTCACCGTACAAAAGTGCGGCAATGATTGCGCCAGTGTTGAGCTCGGTTCCGTTCCGGTCGCGCGTTCTACTGTTTTCCTGCGTATACTTTTCCTTCAACAGGCGACGGGTATCCTGCCAGTTGGTCGGGTACTGACGGTGCCACTGTTTGACATCATTGATAATTTTGAGCGTATTGCTTTGGGGATCAATGGAGGCCATGCCCGCTTCCAGTATTTTATTGATGTCCTTTTCAATAAAAGCCATCGAAATCATGGAGGTAAACAACTGCGTGGTTTGTGCCGGCTCGTGATCGATCGCCACCTTGGTGTAATGCAGGCCGATTTTTGCGGCGGTTTGCGGCATGGCCGGTGCCAGAAGCCCAAAGGTCTCGCTCAGAAATTGCCCTGACACATTGAATTCCGCCCAGGGATTCAACGCAATGTAGCCGGTGTAGGGAGGTTTTACGCCGATGTCCATCAGGTAGCGGGCATAGCGGTTGGAGCACCATATATTACGGTTGATACGTTCTTTCCACAGCGAGTTTATTTCCTCGTAGGGCAGCATCACCGTTCTTCTCTTTTGCATGTTGTATATGTAGACCCACTCAAAATCCGTATCGTCGTCGGTGTAGGCACCGCTGGGCAATGCGGGAATGTAGTTCTTGAGGTTGCCGGGCTCCTCAATGTACTTAAACTCGTAGGGGATACCATTCAAGTTTCCTAGCATTTGGCCGAGTAGCCCTCCGCGAATTCTATCCTGAATTTCAGCCACTGGTACCTGAATTGCTTTCGGATTTTGGCCTTTGGCTTCTGTTTTTCCGAGGGCTATCAACAAGCATGCAGCGATAATGAGTCGGATTCTTTCCATTGTTTTTGTATTAATAGCTGATTTTTTTATCTAAAAGCTTTATACAAAGATAGAAAACTACTTAGGCTCGGAAATAAAGCTAATTAGCTAATATTTAAACTATTTTAGCAACAAATTGAGTATTTGCTGCTCAAACTAGGTTAAAAAGCTTTACTGCGGAGCTGAAAACTTCCTTTTGAAATCATAAACCAGGGGACTTCCACTTCATCAGCGAAGGATGGCAGAGGGTAAGGAGGAAGAAATAAAATGGGGCTACGCTAAAATTCCCACCAATCTTTTGAAAATTGAATCACTTCGGCTTCGGCAATCAGTCCGAGTGAAATATCGTGCCGCCCGCCTTCGTAGGGGGTTTCCAGCCAGAGGTTGACCATATCCATGGCTTCAAAAGAACCGATACACCGACCTCCCAGGCACAATATATTGGAATTGTTGTGGGCGGCCGTCATTCTGGCCTGGTAGCTGCTGTAGCATAAGGCGGCCCGAATGCCTTTGAATTTGTTAGCCATGATGCTCATTCCGATGCCCGTTGAACATAGCAGAATGCCTTTGGAATTTTCTGTTTCCAGCACCGCCCTGGCTACTTTGGCGGCATAGAAAGGGTAGCGAACGATCTCTTCCGAGTCACAGCCAAAATTCTGGACCTCATAGCCCTTTTCAAGCAGATAACTGACCAAATTTGTTTTGAGGGTATACCCTCCGTGGTCATTGGCTATAAAAATTTGGGGCTTTTCCATAGTTCAAAAGTGAGCGTCTTTGAAAACTAAACCAGCGTCTTCTCTTCTTTGATTATACATCTTAATGAGGGGCAGCAAAAATTCGGCCGCTTGCCGGGCGGCGGTATCGGGATCGGGGATAGGTAAAATTTCGGTGGAAATCCAGCCGTCATATTCGGCTTTAAAAAGGCAGTCAAAGATGTCCGAAAAGTCCAGATGCCCCTGACCGGGTGCCAGGCGGTTGGAATCAGCGAAATGTATGTATTGGATAAAATCAATGTGCCTGGCCAGTTCCGTACCAATGGTTCGATCTTCAATGTTCATGTGGAATACGTCGGGCATAAGCTTCATATTGGACCGATTGACTTTTTTGATCAATGCCACTCCCTCTTCAACGCTATTGATGAAATCAATCTCATACCGGTTTACTGGCTCTAGAACCAACGTAACTTCTCTGGTAAGCGCATAATCGCACAAGTCCTGGGCCACGTCCACAAACAGGTCTTCGGCTTCGCTGATCGTATGGTTATTGAGGTGCCCCCGCACCCGACCGATATTGACGATTTGCCCGAACTGCCCGGCCAAATCAATCAATTCCCTGAAAATATGCTTTACCTCGTTTCTTTTTGCTTCGTTTTCGTGGATAAACAACAGGTTGTCAGCGGCATACACCTGCCCGGTTGAAATGCAGGAAACCGTCATCTGATGTTCGGCCAACAAGGTTTGTAGTTGTTGCGGGTTGATTTCATCGGCTCGTTTTAAAGCGAGTTCCACTCCCTCATAGCCCAGTTTAGCCGCTTTGGGAATACAGCTTTTGAACCCCCGGTACACTACGAAGGTATTGGGTAGTGCGTTGGTGTCGGCAATCGCAATTGATAATTTCATCTGATCAGTAAGTAATAGGTTTTCCAAAGGTGGCCAGGAGGCCACCATCCACGTAAATGATTTGCCCGTTGATAAAATCAGACGCCTCGGAAGCCAAAAAGATGGAAGCCCCTACCAAATCTTCGGGGGTCCCCCACCTTCCGGCGGGGGTTCGGCTGAGGATGTAGTCATTGAGCGGATTTCCTTTGGCGCGATACGAAGCATTGATCGGGGTAGCGATGTAGCCCGGACCGATGCCATTGATCTGGATATTGTACGGTGCCCATTCGGCCGAAAGACTACGGGTGAGCATTTTGATGCCCCCTTTGGCGGCCGCATAGGCAGATACGGTATCTCGTCCCAGTTCACTCATGAGCGAGCAGATGTTAATGATTTTTCCCCTTCTCCGCTCAATCATATATTGGCCAACATATTTGGACACAAGAAAAGGTGCGGTAAGGTTGGTCTGGATCACTTCATTCCAATCTTCCTCCGATAAATTTTCCACCGGGGCCCTTTTGATAATTCCCGCATTGTTGACCAGAATATCAATAGGACCAATGGTATTTTCGATATGACATATAGCTTCTTTGACAAGCCCGGCCTGGGTCACATCGAACAAAGCCCCTGAAGCTGTAATGCCTATTCCCTGCAATTGTTGAATACAGTGATTCAGTTTTTCTTCATTCCGGGCATTGATTATGAGCGAGGCACCTGCTTCTCCGAACCCTTTAGCAATGGCGTAGCCAATGCCCTGGGTTCCGCCGGTTATCAGGGCCCTCTTATTTTCCAGGTCAAAACGTGCCAGGGACATTTTTTTAGAAATGTTTTTAGATACAAAGGTATTGCCGTTGCCTTTTAAGAACTAAGGATATTTAGCGAAGTCCTAAACTCATTTAGCAACTTTGGTACAACCCCCAATTTCTAATACAATTATTCTACAAATTGGTCCAAATTGACATTCCTTGAATAATTTCTTTCACGGATAAGTATTGTAACTAGGGGGGCTATCCGCCCTATCCTGAAAAGCCCCAACTTTGACTCAATTGTCCGATCCCAATACCGTTTAGAAGGTAACAGTCACTCACATCGACACCGGTTATTTAACATGACAGATGCTTGTAGGCCACTTTTGAAACATACTCCAAAAATATCCCCCAGAGCCAATCCCAAAAGGGGCATCGCTCTGGGGGATGCAGGGTTTGTCAGTGGATCAGTAGCCCGGATTATTCTCCTGGATACCACTATTCCGGTCAATTTCAGCCTGGGGTAGCGGAAAAACCAGATGCTTGTTTACGTCAAATTGAACGGGCGAGGCCAGGTTGGTGCTAAAATCTGAAACACTTCCATCCCAACCGGCCAGGTCTATGTCGCCGTCCCTGTGCCACCGGATCAGGTCCCACCACCGGTGACCCTCTCCCGCCAACTCCACATAGCGCTCATCCCGTATCCAGCGCATAATTTTCTGGACATCCGTTTCGGACGATGGATGAAGTTCCAATGCCTCACTTCCCGAAATCCCCGCCGCAACGCCCCACGTGCGGGCGCGTTGGCGCACATCATTAACGTGCGCAATGGCCGCCGCCGGATTACCCGTTTTTAAGGCCGCTTCGGCTGCAATCAGTTTCAAGTCGGCATAGCGCAGAATCCGTTCGTTGTTCACGGAGCCCCCGTGAAAGCCGGAGAGCTGATTCAGGCCGTTCGGCTTGTTGTATTTTTGAAAAATACGCCCGCCGAAACCATCGGTCCCTGAAAGGAAAACCTTGATTCGGGGATCATCCCCATGGGTGGCGAGCAGTTTTTCAGTCGCTAGGAATTTGGTGGAGGATGCATCGTTGAAATCTCCCCTTCCCGCAAATTCCATCATGAACCCCCGGTACACGCTCATGTTTTCCACGCCCCGCCAGGCCCCGTCATTGGCCAGGTTCAGGTTGTTGTTCGTACTGCTGGGAACAGCCGCCTGGACTTCAAACAGCGATTCGGCGTTGTTCTCGGTCGAGGCCCGGAAATTGTCGAGGTAGTCGGGAACCAGCCGCGCCGTAATCGACTGAAAAACCGCATTTGCTTCGGTAAAATCAGCCGTATTCCCTGTATGGTTGCCCCGAAAGACCAACGCTTTGGCCAGAAGCCCCCGGGCGGCATCCTTGGTGACCCTACCCCGGTAGATGGGTTCCCAGGCCTCGGGCAAAACCGGAATGGCCGCCCGGGTGTCCAGAATCACCTGGCTGATAATATCCAGGGCCGGGCTTTTGGGGGTGTTGGTTTCCTCCGGGGTCTGCAGGCGCTTAGTCACCAGCGGCACCGATCCGAAAATAT
>CATMVR010000017.1 GCA_950075905.1 uncultured Persicitalea sp.
CCGAAAACTTTAACCTGAAAAGCCGGGCCATTGTGCTCAAACTTACCTACTGGTGGAATATATAGTCGTCTCCCGTAGACTGATACTGTTCTGAATATGAGGAATTAAATACTCATATCTTCTCTTACTTTTTATTTTCGCCCGAATTAGTGAGTCTGATAGTCAGGCCATTAATTCGGGCGATGTGTTTAGCACGGGTATTTGTTAGGAGCAGATATACCAAAATAGGAATGTATGAGTAAGTCCCCTTTTTTTAGCTGGTTTACCGGCGCCCTGTGCTGCCTGCTGTTACTGACCGAAGCCTGTAAGGAGAGAGATCCATTCAGCTTTACAGAGGCAGAGATCATTCAGGAAATGAAAGACAACAAGAACTATGATAAGCTTTTGGCCTATGGACAAAGCGTGGGAGTAAATACAGACAAACAAAACAATGTTTTTGGGTATTTGGAAGAGCTCGCCTACGGCCATAAGCCTGCGCACGTGCGCCACTTTGAGGAGATAAAAAAAGCCGATACAACGGCTATCAAAATAGCGGGGGTCAGGTTGGCGCGAGGGGAAGAAATCGAGCGCGTGATGACCGACCTGGAACCCCGCTTTCCTGCCTATCAACAACTAAAAAAACACCACACCCGGCTCGCTGAAAGTGGGAAGGCCGACAGCGCCCGGCTGGTAGCACAAGCCCTGAATGTCTACCGCTGGATCAACCGGCAGGCCCGGGGGGCAGAGCGGCTGGCGCTCGTAAATGTACGCGGCGCCTACCTGGTAGGAATGGACTCTACCGGTAAAGAAGTGATCAGAATGAATGTCATTGTAGGAAAATCAGGCTCCCCTACACCCGGTTTGGACACCTATGCTACCAACGTAGTCACCTACCCTTACTGGAACGTACCGAAGAGCATTGCCATAGGCGAAATGCTGCCCCGCATCCAGGAAAATGTGTACTACCTGGAAAGAAACGGTATTGAGGTACTCGATAAAAACGGTGAGATAGTAGACGAGCATACCATTGACTGGTCGGCGCTTTCGGAAGAAGAGTTCCCTTACCGGTTTCGGCAGGAAACTGGGGAAGACAACTCCCTGGGAGTTATGAAAGTCAACATCGAAAACCCTTACGCGATTTACCTGCACGACACCAACGTCAGAACCTTGTTTGACGAAAAGGAACGCTGGCGCAGCCACGGCTGTATCCGGCTGGAACAACCTGCTCAACTAGCCAATTTTCTGGCGGGAGAAAAAATCCTGAAAGAAACCTTTGTAGAAGATGCCGTAGCCACCCCGGAGGTAGACCGCAAGCCGTCTACCCTACCTTTCAAAAAGAAGGTACCCATTTTTATTTATCACCTGCCGGCCGATGTTAATCAGGCCGGCCAGTTGATCTATTTTGATGACGTATACGGGCTCGATAAAGGGGCCATCTGATGGACGGGGTCGACCAGACTGGCCACGGCTTTTTTAAGTATCTCAGAGCTGCGCAGATACGTGACATCAGGGTAGTACAAAAACAGCCCGGCGCCATTTTGCAGTAGCTCAATTAACGGCTTATGGTCGGCATTGGAAACCGCCGGGCAGCCCAGGCTGCGTCCCAGCCGGCCGGTTTGCCGGATAAAAGCCTCGCTCACGTAGTCGGCCCCGTGCATCACAATAGCCCGGGTCAGCGCCTGATCATTGATGTTTTTTTCCAGCCCTTCAAGCCGCAGCGACAGCCCGTGTTTTCCCTGATAGGTACCCAGGGCCCGGTAAAAACCCAGACTTGACTGATAGGAAGAGTTCTGATTGGAAAATTTGTTAGCGTACTCATTGCCCGAATTACGTCCATGAGCTACGTAGGTATTGAGCAATACTTTGTGTTTCTGAAAGTCGATAACGTATAGTCGCTTGTTGCGGGAAGACTGGCTAAAATCGGCAATAGCCAGTATAGGCTTGGAGAATCCTCCTTCCTGAAAACCCAGCCAGGCGTACCGGAAGGCTTCCCAGGAAAGGCCCGCCTTGCCAAGATCCAGCGAGTCGTACATACTCAGGCATACTTGTTCGGGATGCAGCTTTTCTGCCGGAGGCTGGGCCGTAACAACGAGGGTGGAATCTGAATTGGAAAAGTTTTTTACAGTCAGTTTACTTTCTACTTTCTTGAATCCGGCAAGGATTCCCAGCAGTACTACACCAACTGCCAGAGATACAGTTATTTTCTTCATAGGCTTATTTTCATAACGCACGGTCCTGCAATCCGGGAAAAGACTACCGGTCCAACTTTTTTTCATTGAAACGTTCAGATAATTGAATTCGTGCCTGCTACCTGCAACTTGTCCGCACGTAGCTTTTATCCGGGCCTACTGATTGATTGGGTTTTTTACAAAAATAGAAATATATCCAGATTGGCCAAGCACAAATATCTCCCTTAAAATACACTGATTGGGACCCTTTTAGTTCCCTCAATGAGCCCCCTCACGTTTTGAACACCTTGAAAATCAACTACCAGTATTCCCCACTCTTTTTTCAAAACGTTTATCGCAAACCTTGATACCTTTGCGCCCAAATCAAAAGGATACGTGTAGAACCCATGAGTGCAACGCTCCCACCCAGGCAGTACCCCATACTGAAAGCTTTAAATGATTTCTTCACCAACCCTTTGGCCCGGACGGTCGGGCTCATTTTTGCGTTGGATAGCGTGCTGTTTGGGAGTTGGGTGGCCCGTATTCCCTACGTTAAATACCAGCTGGGCCTCAACGACGCCGAACTTGGCCTGGCCCTATTTGCCCTGCCCATTGGGTCTATTGCCATGAATCCCTTTACCAGTCAGATCATCCGGCGCATTGGTTCCGCTAGGGCCTGCCTGTGGGGAGGGTGCGGCTTTTTTCTGAGTGTGCTCATACCAATCAACGCCCCCGACCTGGTGTGGCTTACCGCCGGGCTATTCGTCATGGGCGTATGCACCGCGCTGCTCAATGTATCCATGAATACCTGCGCCAGCAATCTCGAAAATAGCGAGGGAATCCGGATCATGTCTACCTGCCACGGTATGTGGAGCCTGGGAGGTATGCTGGGAAGCGCGTTGGCGGGGGTACTTATCTGGGCCGATGTACCCGCTACACACCACCTGCTTGGAGTAGCGTTGGTACTGGTAGCTCTGATGGTACTGCTACAAAAGCCCCTGCTGGCCATTCATGAAGAGCACGCAGCGGGAAGCTCATCCATGGCCCGACCTACCAAAGCGCTCTTGATTCTAATCGGCATTGGACTTACCGTCTCTATGGCCGAAGGACTGGCTTTTGACTGGAGCGCCATTTATCTGCGCGAAATTGCGGGTGCCAGTGCCTCTCTATCCGCACTTGGTTTTGCTTTTTTTTCGTTGGCCATGATGCTGGGGCGCTTCGTGGGCGACACGGTCATTCCCCGCTACGGGGCCAAACAGCTGCTTGGCTACGGTAGTCTCCTGGGTACCTTAGGCCTGCTTCTGGCCGTTGCGCTCCCGTATACGCTTGCCGTACTACTGGGGTTTCTGGTACTTGGTTTGGGGTGCTCATTGGGTGCACCAATGCTATACGCTGCTTCCATGCGACTGCCCAACACTCCACCTGCCTCCGGGCTGGCTACCTTCGCCACGTTTAGTTTTTTGGGGTTTATGGCCGGCCCGCCCATCATCGGCTTCGTGGCCGAAGCCCACGGCCTTCCCTACGGATTGCTCGTAGTTGCTGTGTTGATGGCCATAGGCGGAGTGCTGAGCCGCTGGTCACGCCTCTGACCAATGCCCTTAACCCTTCTGACGACCAATAGAAATCAGTACCACGCCCGCAACAATGATCAGGGCTGATATCAGCGACTGACCCGTTAGCGCCTCACCGGCAAAGGCCCAGCCAAGAAGCATGGCTACTACCGGGTTGACGTAGGCGTAGGTAGAGAGCAACTGAGGCGGCGCATTCCTGGCCAGCCAGGCGTAGGAAGAAAAGCCGATGAGCGAACCAAAAATAATGAGGTAAATCAAGGCGCCAATGGCTTTGGTAGGGGCATGACTAATGCTCAAAATAGTTACGGGTTCCACGAGTAGGCTTACCAATAAAAGCACTCCTCCTCCCACCAGCATCTGCACAGCAATGGACACTATCTGGTCTGGAAGTTTCAGCTTGCCCGAAAGAAGGGTACCCGTGGCCCAGGAAAAATTGCAGAATATAATGATGATAATTCCCAGCCAACTATCCGCCGAAGTAGCCTGAAATCCCCCCGGCTTCACCAGCAGGCCAATCCCCACCAGTCCCACGGCCAAGCCGGCGAGAGCCAGGCGGGTGGGTTTGACTTTGCTGAAAGAAAGCCAGTTGAGAGTCATGATAAAGAGCGGCAGCATTCCACCCAGCAGCGCCGCCACCCCGGTGGGGATATACTGGAGTGCCATAGTCATGCCGCCGTTGGCAATGGTCAGCAAGAGCACCCCAATCAGCCCGGCAGAAAACCATTCCTGCCGGTTGGGACGCGCATGGCCGGTCAGACGGGCCACGGGATACATGATCAGCCCCGCCGTAAGCAGACGGCACCCAGCCATATAGAGGGGAGGCATGTTTTCGGTCATGAAGTGGATAAAAAGGTACGTAGACCCCCAAAGCAAATACACCGAAATGAGATTCAGGATAAGCTTGGTACGCTGCGGACCGGAAGAACCCGGCGATAAGTCAGGAAAAGAAATGAGTGCCATTCTGCCACGAAAAGATAAAGGTACTTTGCAAAGCAAACGATACGATTTGAAAGCAAAGTTCCAGTTTTTTTATCCATATACTAACTCCTGAATTTTGTACTATTTTAAGCAGGCAAAAGGCAATTTTTATCTTACATAAAACCGGGATACCAATATCTGCTACGCATGTTCTGCACGGCTGTAAAATAGCGTCAGGCACGCTATTTTGGTGAGATATGGTAAAACGTATGATCACTTCAACTACACTACTATGAACGAAAAAGACACTGCAACTGCACCAAACGAGAGCTACGTGGTAGCCCCTATCCCCTCGGGTTCTACCGAAGTGAACGTAAGTACCACCGAGCGTCTCCTCTCCATTTTTGGCGGAGCTTTTCTCAGTACCTATGCGCTCAGAAACCCCACCATACCGGGTATCATACTAGGAGCCGTAGGGGTAGTACTCGTCAAACGGGGGCTCAGCGGATATAGTACTCTCAACGAGCTGTTTGACCGCGACGGGGCCAACGACGAACTGCATCCAATCGAGATCAGGCAGCGTATCAGCGTCAATAAGCCCCGGGAAGAAGTCTATACCTACTGGCGCAAGCTGGAAAACCTGCCCAGCTTCATGAAGCACCTCCAATCGGTCACGCAACTGGACGACCGGCGGTCACATTGGGTTGCTACCACGCCGGTAGGCTTTGTGAAATTGAAGTGGGACGCAGAGATTGTGCAGGATCAGAAGAACGAACTGATCAGCTGGCGGTCGGTGCCTAATTCGGACGTAGATAATTCGGGTGAGGTGCGCTTTACAGAATCAGTGGATGGCAATGGAACGGATATCGAGTTAACGCTGAAATACATCGCCCCCGCTGGCAATGCCGGCGAGGCCGTTGCCAAACTTTTCAATCCGGCTTTCAGAAAAATGATCAAAACCGATCTGCGTCGGTACAAACAAAGCCTGGAAACTAACGGGGCCGGTGCCGCCGAGTCCCAGCCCCAACACCCACAGTTAGAAAATAGGAATGACTAGAAACAATGTACCCCGGTAAGGCTGCCTTACCGGGGTACATTGTTTTGAAGTATGACCGTTCGCCAGGATTATTTCTTTGGCGCTCCGCCCATGGTAGCGGGTTCTGTTTTGGAAGCGGGATTGTCTTTTTTGGCTTTCTCAAAATCTCCGGCTTTGATGTAGGTTATCTTGGCTGGATCAATGTATTTGGCCGCGGCGGCTTTCACCTGCTCAGGCGTCAGAGATTCAATTTTCTTTTCCAGTTCTGCCTCCCACTGCATCGAGCGGTCCAGGTACAAATTGTTGGCCAAAAGACCTGACAGCTGAGCATCCTGAGCCCGGCTCACCTGACGGGATTGTAAGTAGCCCGACTTAGCCGCTTTCAATTCTTCGGCGGTAAATCCTTCTTTTATCACTTTATCAATCTCTTCCTTAAAGGCCTGTTCGAGTTTTTCCACATTCTGGGGTGCGTAAATGGCATAAGCCAGGAAGGTACCGTTTTTATCCAGCGAGCTGGCACTGAACTGCGAACCTACCCCGTAGCTAAGGCCCTCTTTCTGACGGATACGGGTAGCCAGGCGAGAGTTCAGGAAGCCACCACCAAGCATATAATTGGCCATTAAAAGCGCAGGATATTCAGGATCGGAATCCTGCAAAGGCATGTTCAAACCAGCCACAAACATGGCATTGGCTTTGTCGGGGGTTTCAAAAGATTTGTTCTGCGCCTTCACGGGCTGGTAAGGAGAGGCGATACGCTTGAAAGGCTTCTCACTTTTCCAGCTGCCAAACTTATCATCAATGATTTTGCTGATCTGCGACTGATCAAAGTCACCTACCACAGCAATGGATGCGTTGTTTGCGCCATAAAAAGTTTTGTAAAAATCTTTTACCTGATCCAGAGTCGCAGCTTTGATGTCGGCTACATCTTCATCAAACGTGGCTACATAGCGAATATCTCCCTTGGGATAAGGAGAAGTTACCCGGCGGTACTCGTTGATGGCGATAGCCTGGGGCTCGCTGCGCTGGGCTTCGATTTGGGCCAGTTGCTCCTGCTTTAATTTTTCAAATTCATTGGCATCAAAGGCCGGCTCTTTCAGTATCTCGGCCACCAGATTCATTACCGCGGGCAGGTTATCACGGGTAGTTTCGATGCTGGCCCCGGCCTGATTGGACCCGCCAAAGAAATTTACCCGGGCTTTGAGCTGGTCCAGCTCATCCTTGATCTGCTGACGGCTCTTGCTTTTGGTACCCTTGTCGAGCATGGAGGCGGTCAGGCTGGCGATAGTTGCCTTGTTCATCAGGCTCTTTTCGTCGCCCAGGCGGAGGGTCATGCGAGCATTCACCACATTTCCCCGGGTTTGCTTGGGTAAAAGGGCAATTTCAATGGTGTTGGGTTTTTCTACTTTGGTGGTACGGCTTTGAATATTTTCCGGCGATGGATCAAAGGCCTCTCCCTGCGCCATCACCGCTTCTCCTTTGTAGTTTTTTACCAGGGCATCTACATCGGGAGCCGAAGGAATCTCGGTCCGGTCAGGGTTGGCCGTAGGTACAAATGTACCGGTAGTTCGGTTTGAGGGCTTGAAGTACTGCTGGGCTACCCGAAACACATCGTCCGGGGTCACTTTACGGACATTGTCCCGGAACAAATAGGCCAGCCGCCAGTCGCCGGTAGCAATGAACTCACTGATTCCCAGGCCTACCCGCTCTGAGCTACGAAATTGCAGATCCCAGTTTTTTAGTATAGATGCCTTAGCGCGCTCTACGTCTTCGGCCGAAGGTTTCACCATTCCCGCCGAATCGAGGGTGGCCAGCATAGCCGCCCGTGCCTCATCCAGTGATTTTTCTTTTAAAACTTCGGCTCCAAAGTACGCAAACCCCGGGTCGTGGAGGGCAAAGCTAAACCCGTACTGGCTCGAAGCCTTTTTGGAATCCACCAGGTTTTTGTAGAGTTTTCCGTTAGGCTCGGCTGTTAGTACTTCCACCAGCACATCCATGGCGGGGTAGTCTTCGTGCGAGCCAGGCATGATGTGGTAGGCACAGGCTACCATCTGCACATCGCCGGTGCGGCGCAGATTCACAAACCGCTCCCCGTCCTGGGTAGGTTCCACGGTATAGCTAACCGGTAGTACCCGGGTTGGGCGGGGGATTTTCCCAAAGTACTCATTGATCAATGCCAGCGTTTTGGCCTCGTCAATCTTTCCGGCTACCGTCAACACCGCGTTGTCGGGCTGGTAGTACTTGCGGTAAAAGGCCTGCAAGTTTTCAATAGGTACATTCTCAATGTCGGAGCGGTTACCAATAGTCGACTTGCCGTAGTTGTGCCATTCGTAGGCAGCAGACGTTACCCGCTGCAAAAGGACGCGAAATGGGCTGTTCTCGCCCGATTCAAACTCGTTACGTACCACGCTGAACTCGCTTTCGAGGTCTTTCTTGGCAATGTAGGAGTTTATCATTCGGTCGGCTTCCAGGTCAAGCGCCCATTTTAAATTTTCGTCGGTGGCCGAGAACGTTTCAAAATAGTTGGTCCGGTCGTACCAGGTGGTTCCATTGGGCCGGGCTCCGTGCTCGGTAAGTTCCTGTGGAATGTTGGGGTGTTTGGGGGTACCCTTAAATACCATGTGTTCCAGCAGGTGCGCCATGCCGGTTTCCCCGTAGCCCTCGTGGCGCGAGCCTACCAGATAGGTTATGTTTACGGTGGCAGTAGGCTTGGACGGGTCCGGGAAAAGCAGCACTTTCAGACCGTTGTCCATCTGATATTCGGTGATTCCTTCCACCGAAGTGATTTTTTTCATTCCCTTCGGAATATCCTGCGCAAAAAGCGACGGGGTCAGCAATAAGCCAACCAGCGCAGCGGCCAGTAGCCGTCGGAGAGATGTGGTTTTAGTTTGTTTCATAAAGTTTAAAAGTTGGTTCTGCTATTTGTAATAACTCTGAAAAATAAGGATACGGTAGTTCATCTTCAATACATTCTTGACAAACGGTAAAAAACAGCGGTGGGTGACCCCGCCAACGGAATCACCCACCTTTTTCATACTTTAAAGGGATATTACTTCACCCGTACCCAGGTATCCGTGCGCCCGATGAGCGAAATGCCTATATAGCCGCGCACATCCAGCGTGTTTTTATCGCGCAGAGTTATCTTGCAGCTGTATTCCTTGCCGTTTTCTGGATCGTATATTTTGCCTTCTTCCCAAACATTGCCACCTTCGTAAGTAAATCCGCGTAGATTTACTAAACCGAGCAAGGGTTGTTCTTTCTTTTTGGAATCGGGATTGTTGACATCTGTTTTGGGTTGGTTGGTTTTAGGATCGATCGGCTCTTTCAGCCACACAATTTTTCCGTAATACTGATTACCTTGTTTGTAAATTTGTACGTGTCCTTTTTTAGAGCCAGTAAGCCAGGTCCCCAGCATAGCGTCGGGGGTGTTGGCGGGCACAAAGGCCGATAGCGAAGTAATGCAGGCCGTAAGGGCTACCACAAACAGGACCCGGATGTTACTTTTTTTAATTTTACTAAGCATTTTTGTAAATAAAATTAGTTTTGAAACCAAACGAAGAAATCAAACCTTACTATATGTTTTCTAAAATATTTTCAGGCAAAGTCCTATTTTTATTTTTATTGCTGCTCATATCCGCCTGTTTTCGCCCGAATATTCCTATTTCTACCGGCACGGTATACCCTATTGATGTTTTCATGGAAAATCAGCAGCCCGACCGCCCCTACTCCGAGATTGAGTGGGTTGAAATTAGTCGGGAAGATACCCTAACTGATCGTCAGAAAGCGAATGGCAGAATGCTGTACCGGGGCAACTCGGCCGAGACAAAAGATTTGCTAACGGCACAGCTTGTTCTGAAAGCTCAAAAGCTGGGAGCAGATGCCCTCATGAATGTGCAGTATCGCTACTATACCTCAGCAACCAAAGAGGGGTATATTCTAAAAGGACTAGCTGTAAGGTACCGGGGCGATTGATGACATGCCGTTTCAGAGCTGTTCTTCCAGTTTGGAAGTCAGCTTGCCGGAAGCGGGAGTTTCATCGGGGGCAACTTCGGTACCAATTGGCAACGTGGCAGGAGGAGTACCTAGCGGTCGGAAGCGGTTGAAACTGTGGGTAAACTGCATGCTGACGCCTCCGGTAGTCAGGGCGTTATTGAGCAGTAGGGGGTTTTGAATGTTCCGGTTATAGGCTTTCAGGCGTACACTCCCATTCTGCACCATCCAGTATTCAAGGGTCCATTCGCCGAGCAGGCTGGTGGCGTCAAACTGATTGGGACCGTAGGTAAAACGCCCGTCGCGCGTGATCCGGAAACGGTCATTGAGAAATCGGTACGAAAAGCGGAGTTGCAGATTGTTGAGTGCATTCTGGTCCAGCGATAGCCCCGTTACACCCACTTCGAGATTCTCGTTGAGGGCCGAAGCCCACTTACTAATCTGGTTGGAAACCAGCTCCGAAATGCTGTTACCCAGGAAAGTCTGGCTTTGGTTAGGCTGAGCAAGGAACACTTCCTGGGGACTCAGAAGCTGATTGAAAAGAATAAGGCTGCTTACCTGCCGGCTCAGCTCCTGCTCATCACTCCGCAGGCGGTTTTCAAACGCTGCTACCGCTGAGCGGTACTCGCCCGAAGACGGGTACTCCTTAACTGTAAGGTTGTAGCCAATAGTGGGCGTCATAAGCTGGTCGGTGAGGGCAATAGTCACCTCCACCGGATAGCGCCGCGACAGCAGGTCATTGGCGTTGGGATTGCCGGCACCAAGCGACAGGCCGGGCAGTACCCCCGACAGCGAGGCCAGCTGCGTGTAGGTAGCCTGTACATCCAGAACAGCCCCGTAGGGGTCGCCCGACCAGGAGATCCGGCTTCCGGGATTGATGATAAATTTTTTGTTAAGGGCATTCTGAAAGGTAAAAGTGTAGTCACCGCGGTCAATTTCGTAATTGCCCGTCATGGTAAAATCACCCTTGGTATCTACCTTCATATTCAACAGCCCGCGCCCGTACGCTTTGATGATATCACCGGCCTGACGGTCGAGCTGAATTTCGCAGTAGGCGTCTGGCGTAATATTGAAGTTAAAGTCCATTTTGATGCCCCCAATGTCAACACTCCGCCCTTCCACGCCTCTGGATTCCAGGCTATCCTCTATAATCTTCTGACTCACAAACTGAATATAGTCCTGGGTGGTCACTTCGGTGGCGCCGTCCAGCGGAATATACATCCGGGTACCACGGTTGCTGGTTACATTGGCCTCGATATTCAGGTTATTGATATTTCCGTAGAGGCTGGCTTTTCCAGTCACATAGGCGGTTCCGTAGAAAAGGTCATTATCGCGGGCGGTGGTATTCAAAATTTTAAAATTGCGCAAATCGGCGTTGAACCCCAGCGAAAACATCTTAAAGCCATCGTGGTACACCCCGCCCCGGACCGTAGCCGTATTGCCTTCCTGATCCGTCACCAGCATTTTGTTGACGGCAATTTCGCTTTCACTAAACGTGACCACATCACTGAATGAGAGCACAGATTGCAGGTAATCAAACTTCAATTTCCCCTGGTCCACTTTCACCTGCCCCCTTAGAAGTGGGTTGTCGATGGTACCTTTTACCGAAACGGTCCCTTTAACTTTACCGCTTACATCCGAAATCAACCCCTGGCTGAACGGTTCAATAGCTTTTAGCTCGGTATTATTAAAACGGGCTTCCAGATTCAGCGAATTTTCCTTTCGGTCGGGCGTATAAGTTCCCGCCAGAGAAAACACCCGGCTCATGCTCTGATCCAGGTGGGCATCCAGCCTGAATTGCCGAATAAGCTGATCCCACTCTCCTTTACCAGAAAAATTCCCCAGCTCGTGGTTGTCGTAGCTCAGGCCTTCGATATTTACATCAGAAAATAGCTCCGTATAGTCAAAAACATCGTGCAGGGACGCAGAACCGTCCATGACTCCCCCAAACTTGGTGTCGAGTACGGGATTGAGGGTAGCCAGTTTGAAATTCCTGACCTCAAAATCCAGGTTTCGGCTCGAATCGCCCTCCATGGTACCATCCAGTGAAATACGCTGCCGGTCGTTGATGAGGGCCAGGTTACTGAACGTTGTCCGGGGGCCAGAGAGGGAAATCAGGTTAGAGGGATTGACATTCCATACTTCGTCCAGCAGCCGCAGGCTGGACCGGGTGAGGTGGAGGGTCAGGCCCGAGGGTAGAAACCGGATGTCCCCGTTCAGGTTGGCTCGGTTGGTACTGTTGCTCTGGCGCAGTCCACTAGTAAACTGAATCCGGTCCTGGTTCCAGACGGCTTCTACGCTAAGGCGTTCGGTGGGCGCCAGCACGCTTATTTTTTGTTGTTTGGAAGTAATGAGGGCAGAGGCAAGTACCTCGGCGCTATTCACAAACTTGGAAGTAGTGATATCAAACTCCGAGCCCACAAACTGGTAGGAGCCCACCCGGACGGTATCAGCCTGAGCGTTCATACTCAAAAAGGCAGTATTCCCCATCCTTAGCTCCCCCTCTACCCGGCTACCCGGCGATAAAAACACCGATGGCATCAGAAATTCGAGCAGGTGGGTCATGTCCTTGCCTTCTGCCTCGTAGGTAACTGTGTACAGGCGCGGCTGAGTTTCGAGCGCCTTCTGAGCGTAATATTCCTTCCGGGCTGTTTCGTCGCCCAGAAAATAGAGTTTATATTCTTTCAGAAGACGGGTAAGGTCGCGGGCGGCTTCGGTTAGAATAAAGTTGCCCTGCGCCCGGGCTTTCAGGTACTCACTCCTTATTTCAATGGTACGAACATCGTCTTGCTGCAACGATGTAATCATCAGGGTGTCCATCACCAGATTCCGCCTACTAATGGGAGTGATCAGGAAGGTATTCAGAAAGGCAGCTCTACCCACGAGTTCATCGATATTATTCCCTTTCATTTGGGCATCGATCTGAGTCGTCAGGATAAAAGGCTCATTCGAATAGCCCAGGGCCATCAGGTTTGCCCGTTGCACGATACCCTGAAAATCGAAGGTATTCTGCGGATTTGAAAGGTCGACTTTCCCATCGAGCACGAACACAAGGTTGGTATCCCGAGAGCTTATGTGGCCATCAAAGTAGGCTTTCTGTAAATTTCCCCGAAGTTGAATGTTCTGGTAGTCGTACCGATTGAATCCCAGGCGGTTTACGGTGGCATTCAGATCAGCAGAGGCCGTAGATATATCAAATCCCCGACCAATGAGCATCCCAGAAAAATCAAGCTTTTGCAGCGTTTCGGGCCGGTCAAAAAGCAACCCGATGTCCAGGTTTGCAGTTTTGAGCATTCCTTTATAGGTGGATGTATACCGATCTAAAATGTGGAATACCATATCAGTTTCAATGTTCCCGATATCAGTCCTGATGGAGCTTTTAAGATCAAATTCGTCAACAGTACCTTGGAACGATCCATCCATTGCTACCAATCCAAACTTCTGGAAAGTCTCGTGCAGATCGGTTTCGGGATAGTACTGCACCAGATCTTTGGTGTCTACCCGGCTGTTTTCCAACCGGAAATGCATGGTGGTTTTGCTAAACTCCGGTAAGCCTTTGAAAGCAAACATTCCCGCCAGCCGGCTATTTTTCCCAAAGCTGAGATTCGTATTGTTTACCCGAAAGTCATGAACGGTTCCGGCAAAATCACCGGATAGCTTCCAGGTTTCGTTTAGCGTGAGCAGGTACTCGTGAAAAAGCCCCAGGTCGTCGGAGTAAATCCGGCTGTTGTCAAAGTGGGCCACCATGCTGACTTTCTCGTTGAAATCACCAAAGGCAGAGGGCTTGTCGTAATTGAAGCTCAGGTAGTTGGTCAGGTAAGACTCCCCGATGTAGGCACTCAGCGCCGCTAGTTCAATTTTCCTGGCGCAGTACATGAAGTCCGTATCGAGGTCGTGGATTTTGAGGGCGGTTTGCCGGTCAATGGCATTCAGATCCTGGGCCACAAACTGAATGGTATCTCCCAGAACGAGAAAATCTTTGAGCTGGGCGTTGAGATTCCGGAGCTCAAAGTGGTAGTAATCAAACACATTGGGCGACTTCGTGTAGGGCTCCCTCGGGTCGTCGTAGTGAAAGGTGGCGTCGGTCAGGGTAGCTTTGCCAATGGTGAAAGGAATATTCTGATCGGGGATACTGTTTGTAGTGTCGCCTGATTGAGTCAGTTCGTTGATCCGCTGGATGAAGAAGTCCATGTTCAGATCGCCGGTGCTGGTCTTCACCAGCCGGACATTGGGGCGGTATACCCGTACTTCGTCGAGGTGTATCTCGTGGGAGGAATTGCGGATTATGCTCTCGATATCAAAATTGATGTCCAGGCGCCCCACATCGATCATCGGCTGATTCTGTGGGTCTTTGACCGAGACGCCTTCCAGAGAAATGACGTCGAACCACCGGATACTAATCCTCTCAATAGCCAGCGGGTAACCCATCGTGGCAGATACTTTTTTTACTACTTCCCGGGTAGCCCAGGTCTGCACCATTGGAAACTGAAGAGCCACGGTAGCAACTCCCAGCGTGAAGCACACCAGGATCAGAACCATTACCAGGCCATTTCCAACTTTTTTCAGAATCTCAATCATGCGCAGACTCAGGGAACGATCGTAGCCAACCTTGCAGTAATTTACTTATTTTTGTGCAAATTTTAACGATTTGCATGAATATTCTTGCCATTGAATCCTCTTGTGACGAAACCTCGGCTGCTGTCCTAGTAAACGGCCAAATCCGCTCGAATGTTGTTACTACTCAGCTCATTCATGAGGCCTACGGCGGCGTGGTACCCGAATTGGCCTCCCGCGCCCACCAGCAAATGGTGTTACCAGTGGTAGACAAAGCCCTGAACGACGCAAAAATAGCGAAAAAAGAACTACAAGCCATAGCTTTTACGCGCGGCCCCGGCCTAATGGGGGCCCTGATTGTGGGATCTTCTTTTGCCAAAGCAATGGCCCTTGGGCTGAATATTCCTCTGATCGAGATCAACCACATGCAGGCGCACGTGCTGGCTCACTTTATCGAAGACCCCAGGCCAGCCTTTCCGTTTTTGTGTCTTACCGTAAGCGGCGGCCATACGCAGATAGTACTGGTGCGGGATCACCTCGACATGGAGATCATCGGGCAAACCCTCGACGATGCGGTGGGAGAAGCATTTGACAAGTCAGCTAAGCTACTTGATCTCCCCTACCCGGGCGGTCCGCTCGTGGACAAGTACGCCCGCGAAGGCAACCCGCTGGCCTACGAGTTTCCTATTCCTGATGTACCCGGCCTCGACTTTTCGTTCAGTGGCATCAAAACCTCCATTTTGTACTTCCTGCAAAAGCAGCAGAAAGCCAACCCGGATTTCGTACAGCAAAATATGACCGACATCTGCGCCAGCATCCAGCATACGCTGATCAGAATTCTGCTAAAAAAACTTACTAAAGCCGCCGCCCAAACGGGCATCCGCGACATAGCCATTGCCGGCGGCGTATCTGCCAACTCCGGCTTACGCACCGCCCTGGCCGAGCTGGGGCAGCAAAAGGGCTGGCAGGTGTATATCCCCCGGTTTGAATACTGTACCGACAATGCCGCCATGATTGCCATAGCCGCCTACTATAAGTTTTTGCGGGGCGAGTTTGCCGATCAGACCATCAGTCCACTGGCCCGGATCGACTGGTAAGAAAAAAGGCGTTCAAGACCAACGCCGATTGCCAGCGGCGCAGCCTACTCATTCACTCATTCACTCATTCACCATTAAAACCATGTATACCCTTTCCGAAATCTGGATCTATCCTATTAAGTCGCTGGGAGGTATCCGCTTAAACAATTCACGCGTACAGGAGCGCGGCCTGCAATACGACCGGCGGTGGATGCTGGTCGATCCGGCAGGAAAATTCCTTACGCAGCGAACCGTCCATGAGATGTCGCAACTGGATGTGGCCTTTGGCGCAGATGGCTTCCTGATTACCCACCGTGCTTTTCCTGGCGAACAACTCATGCTCCCCTTCACTACCCCGAGCCGGGATACACTGACCGTGCAGATTTGGGACGATACCATCGAAGCCGTTCACGTTAGCCCAACGCTGGACTCCCGGCTGAGCCAGTGGCTCAACCGGGAGGTGAAGCTGGTAGCAATGCCCGACTGGACGGCCCGCCCCGTAGACCCCGACTACGCCCGTGAAGGCGAAACCGTCAGCTTTGCCGACGGATACCCGCTGCTGGTAGTGGGCCAGTCGTCGCTTGACGACCTCAATAGCCGGCTGGAAACCCCGATTTCTATGCAGCGCTTCCGCCCCAATCTGATCGTTGTCGGTTCAGAGGCCTTCGCCGAAGATACCTGGAAGGAAATCCAGATCGGCTCCGCCACGTTCAGGGGTGTAAAGCCCTGCGCCCGCTGCGTACTCACTACCATCGATCCCGCCACGGGTAGTATCGGGGCCGAACCCCTCAAAACCCTCGCGACCTACCGGAAGCGCAACAACAAAATACTTTTTGGTATGAACCTGCTCGCCCGGCCCGGCCACGTAGCCGTGGGTGATCTGGTCGTAACTGCTTAGTGCATGGAAGACAGTGTATCTACCCCTTACCGTTTTCGCCCCATTCATTTGCATTGGCTCAGCCTCGATGTGGTGGCTGGTGCCGTACTCTCCCACCTGGCCGCCAATCGACTGCCCAACGGCCAAACTGAGCTAAACGCCTGGGTAACGCTGATCCTTGGGCTGGTGGTGTTGGGAGTCTACACCCTCGATCATCTGCTGGACAACCGGCGTCCGGAGCAACCCCGCACGCAGCGCCACGCCTTTATTCGTGAGCACGAGGGTATCGTCTGGCGCGTTACGCTCGGGGCGCTGCTGCTGGCCGCGGGCTTGTCGTGGCTGATTCCGCGTTCACTCTGGGAATTTGGG
Source organism: uncultured Persicitalea sp. (assembly GCA_950075905.1). Taxonomy (GTDB): domain Bacteria; phylum Bacteroidota; class Bacteroidia; order Cytophagales; family Spirosomataceae; genus CATMVR01. The sequence continues at coordinate 16,536 of CATMVR010000017.1, forward strand.
GCAGGCATGGTGGTACTTGCGGCACTGTACTTGTGGGGCGTATCGCGCTTGCCGGTAAAGAGCCACCGGCAGGCCATGAAAGAGCCCATCACCTCCCTGATCTACGCCAGCGGCGTATGGGGCAGTACGTGGTTTCTGGAAAATGCCGTATCCTGGGAAAGTATCGTATTGGGTGTTATCTTCTACCTGCTCACCTTCCAGAGCCTGCTACTCTTTTCTCACTTCGAGGCCATCCACTTCAAAGAGGTATACAACCTGGCCCGTTGGCTGCAACGGCCACTGACGCTCAAAATCCTCAGAGGGATCACACTGTTGACGGTAATTACTTGCCTGGTGGTAATCTTCCTGACCGACCACCGCTACGCGCAGCGATTAGCTATTTTTCTACTGCTGATGGTTTGCGCTCACTACTGGATGATCAAAAACCCCGAAAAAGTAGTGACGGACGAGCGTTTCCGGATTGTTGGTGAGTTAGTGTTTGTGCTGCCGGCCCTGGCCCTCTGACTCTTTGTCGGCGACCGTCACCACCTTGGAAAACCTTACCCATGCATCTTTTTGGACGATCCGTGGAATGAAATTCGCATCTGCCGCTGCCTACATCGCTCTCAGGCTTTGGAATGGTCTTTTTACTTTTAAGTATATAACAGTTTACTTAATTGTTCACATGAAAGATCATAAAGTATCCCCACATTCCGACCAGCTACCACATGCACATAAGGGCAATTTTAAAGAAAAGTCCGAAGTGATACCAGTAGTTGAAGAAACGGTCCATTTGGATAAAAAAGTGGTGGAAACCGGCAAGGTAACCGTCACCAGCAAGACCGTAGAACATAACGAAAGCGTCGATGAGACGTACCGCTACGAGGATGTGGAGGTAGAGCGGATAGCAATAAATGAATATATAAACACGGACTATCCGCCCGGCATCCGGCACGAGGACGATACCACTATTGTACCTATTTATAAGGAAGTGGTGGTTGTGGAGAAAAAGTTGCTGCTGGTAGAAGAACTGCGAATAACAAAAAAGCAGATCGAAAAACCCTATCAGACTACGGTAACGCTTCGAAAACAGGAAGTCTCCATCGAACGGACCGATCCGGATACGCTCTATGATCCTGGTGACAATGAGTAGCTCGAAATAAATCTATTCATTTAAACTAAACCAAAAACAAGTTATGAGACAGACAATCGTAGGACTATTTGATACCACAGAGGAAGCAAGGAAAGCAGAGAACAAATTAATGGAGCGTGGCTTTGATCGTTCCCGGATTGATGTTTCCCGCAGAACTGAAAAAGTTGATTTAACTCATCCCCACAAGCATGAGGACGATAAGGACAACGATAGCATTGGAAATTTTTTTCGCTCTCTTTTCGGGAGCGACGACGATAAGGACAAAGCCGACAGCTACTCGCGCGTAGCCAATGATGCTGATACCATTGTAACCGTACATGCCGATTCGCGCGCAGACGCCGAACGTGCCGCCGAAATTCTGGACGACGCCGGAGCTATTGACCTAGACGACCGGGCCAGACAATATGGCTATCAGGGTACGGCCACCCGCACCGACTACAACAAAACAGGTACGGCTACCGATACCCGCGGAGACTACAATAAAGCAGGCATGGCTACTGACACACGTCAGGGGATCCACGACCGTGACCAGAATACCGCTTCTATGAAAGCCATGGAAGAGGATGTGAAGATTGGTAAAAAGCCCGTGCAAACGGGTGGTCCCCGCCTGCGTAGCCGAATTGTGGAACGTCCGGTAGAGGAGGATCTGCGCCTGCGCAAAGAGCATGTAACGGTAAACCGGAAACCCGTGGACCGGGCTGCTACCGATTCTGAACAAAACGCATTTAAAGAAAGAAAAGTAGAGATGACCGAAAAGGCCGAAGTACCGGTGGTATCCAAGGAAACGCGGGTTAAAGAGGAAATTTCTCTGAACAAGAATGTCGATGTTAAGGATACCAAAGTCCGTGAAACTGCCAGGAAAACAGAAGCGGACGTAGGGCACTTTGATGAAGACAATGAGTACGAAACCGCTGATACGGACACCAGCTACGGTAATAACCGACGCTGATACTAATAGTTGATATGCGATCCAACGCAACATGGCGGAGGGGCAGCACAGTGTGCTGCCCCTCCGCCATGTTGCGTTGTCAAAAGCAGGGCTTTACTCATGTACTCCCTTCTACTCCCTGGAAACAGTAAGCCGTACCA